>CAYZKX010000258.1:0-3392 GCA_964479055.1 uncultured Flavobacteriaceae bacterium | reverse complement strand
GTATCAATATGGTGATGACGTTAGGAATATTGATTGGAATGTAACAGCGCGATATAATGAACCTTTTATCAAGGTGTTTGAAGAAGAGCGTGAGCTTACCATGATGTTGATGGTAGATATCTCTGGCTCGGAGCTATTTGGTACCGAGCAGCAATTTAAGAATGAGATCATTACTGAAATAGCGGCAACCTTAGCCTTTTCTGCAACCCAGAACAATGATAAAATAGGATTAATTCTCTTTTCAGATGAAGTGGAGCTCTACATTCCTCCTAAAAAGGGACGCTCACATGTGCTGCGCATAATTCGTGAATTAATTGAATTTGAAGCAAACAGTAAACATACCAATATCGCTGAGGCATTTAAGTTTTTATCGAATGTGATGAAAAAAAGAGCAATCGTATTTGTCATGTCCGATTTCATCGCAGATAACTATAGTCAAACCTTAAAAATTTCGGCAGGAAAACACGATGTAACCGGTATTCGAATTTATGACAAGCACGAGGAAAGCATACCAAATCTGGGAATGGTGCAAATGGAAGATGAGGAAACAGGAGAATTAATGTTAGTAAATACCATGTCAAAAAAGGTGAGAAAAAACTATGCAAGATACTATCGTGAACGGGTGGACTATTTTAAAGATAGCTTCACCAAATCAGGTGCTGGAGTAATTAATTGCCGAGTTGATGAGAGTTACGTTAAAAAATTATTAGGCTATTTTAAAGGAAGAGGATAGGGAAGATAAAATGAGGCAACAGCAATTGAAAAATAAAAGCTTATTAAGAACCATTGCCATTATAGTTGCGATGGTTTTTGCTGTGCAATCTTATGGGCAAGTGTCATCGTCTATTGACACAACTTCAATAAAAATTGGCGAACAAATCCTTTACAAAATTCAAGTTGCTGCAGATACTACTGATCTTGTTGTTTTTCCGGAAGGCCAAACTTTTATTCCGCTTGAAGTTGTGGAATCATTTCAGGTAGACACTACTAAAAAGGACTCTAAGTTTGAATTCATTAAAAAATATGCACTTACACAGTTTGACTCTGGAAAATACACGATACCACCGCAAAAAGTAGTGGTTGCAGGCAAAGCCTTTTTTACCGATTCACTGTACATAGAAGTGCAAGACGTAGCGGTTGATACTACTAAGCAAAAACTATTTGAGATTAAACCAATCATTGAGGTAGATAAAAGCGCTGGAAATTGGTGGAAGTATCTCCTAGCTATTGTTTTGATTCTTGGCATTATTGCATTTTTGGTCTATTGGTTTGTATGGCGTGAAAAACCATTGACACAGGAAGAGAAAATAGCACTTTTACCACCATATGAACGCGCCAAGCAAGCCTTAATCGAATTGGATAATTCGAAATTTTTGGAAAATGATGAGATCAAAGCCTATTATTCTGAACTCACATTAATTATTAGAAAATATCTTGATGAAAAAGTATACGATCACTCATTAGAAAGTACAACAGACGAATTAATTGACCGCCTCCAATTACTAAAGGATGGTAACCAAATTGATTTGGATAACACGACCATTAAAAATATAGATACAATATTACGTCGTGCGGACCTTGTTAAGTTTGCTAAATCTAAACCAGATATTGAACTGGCCAGGATCGATAGAAATACCATTGACCTCGAATTGGATCAGGTTAAAGAATCACTGCCAGAGCCAACTGAAGAGGAATTGCTTGCTGATATTCAATACCAGGAGGAATTGGCGCGTAAAAAGAAACGCAAGCGTATTATAATTACTGTTGTAATTGCTCTTTTGTTGTTTTTTGGAACTTTAGGTGGTTTAGTCATTCACTACGGATTTGATTATATCAAGGACACCGTCTTTGGCCATCCAACAAAAGAACTATTAGAAAGTAAAGAATGGGTAACCAGCGAGTATGGTGCACCAGGGATAACTATTACCACACCAAAAGTGTTAGAGCGAACCGCTATGCCTGATTTGCCTGAAGAAGTCTCAGACAATGTGCGAGCCTCCATGTTTACTTATGGGGCATTATTAGATCATTTTCACATTGCTGTGAGTACAGCATTATACAATCCTGAAATGTTAAGTGAAAACAAAATAGATTTAAACAATGCAGTTGAAGGTAGTTTTCAGGCATGGGAACAAAAAGGCGTCCAAAATATCATTAACAGGCAAGAGCAATTTATCACTCCAAACGGTCAGGAGGGTCTAAAAACTTTTGGAACCGCCGATTTTCCAACATTGGTATCGGGAGAAATGCAAAAATGTAACTATGTCCTTCTAGGCTTTACAGCTGAAAATATATTACATCAAATTGTTTTGACCTGGGAAGAAGATGATGTATACGCCGATCAAATCATGGAACGTGTTTTGAATTCTGTAGAATTATTAAAACTTGAAGAAAAAGACCAATAATGTTAGAAGGAATTGAGTTTTTAAATAAAGAATTTTTCTGGTTGCTATTGCTTTTACCATTAGCTGTACTTTGGTATGTTTTCAAGTTTAAAAAGCAAACCGCTGAATTAAAGATTTCCAGTATTAAAGGTTTTAAAGCAACACGATCATCAATTCTGCCTAAACTAAAGCATCTTTTATTCGCTATGAGACTCGCAGCTCTTGCTTTGTTGATCACTGCCTTAGCTAGACCTCAAACGGTTGATGTATCCTCTCGTACAAAAACCACACGAGGTATTGATATTGTAATGGCTATTGATGTCTCGGCTAGTATGCTAGCCAAAGACTTGAAGCCAGATCGACTTGAAGCACTAAAGAATGTTGCTGCCGATTTTATTATAGGCCGCCCTAATGATAGAATAGGTTTGGTGGAATATGCTGGGGAGAGTTATACAAAAACGCCTATCACCAGTGACAAATCCATTGTTTTGAAATCACTAAAGGAAATACAATACAATACCATTATTGAAGGTGGAACTGCTATTGGCATGGGATTAGCCACCGCTGTGAACAGGATTAAGGACAGTAAGGCAAAAAGTAAAGTGATCATCTTGTTGACCGATGGCGTAAACAATTCTGGATTTATCGACCCTAATACAGCTAGTGAATTGGCTGTTGAATATGGTATAAAAACCTATACTATAGGTTTAGGCACCAATGGTATGGCCTTGTCTCCTGTATCCTTATCCCGTGATGGAAAATTTCAATACGGAAGAGTACAGGTTGAAATCGATGAAGATTTATTAAAGGAGATTGCTGAGGTTACAGGAGGACAGTATTTTAGGGCCACTGATAACCGCAAACTCAAGGAGATTTATAAAGAGATTGACAAACTTGAGAGAACAGATGTGGAAGAATTCAAATTCTACAATTATGAAGAGAAGTATCGCCCTTTAGTTCTGCTGGCTGGAATGTTATTATTGCTTGAAGTGCTATTGCGATTTACAC
>CAYZKX010000257.1:0-3392 GCA_964479055.1 uncultured Flavobacteriaceae bacterium | reverse complement strand
GAACCATTGGACAACAGCAGACGACAATTTAAAGCACACTTTGCCTTGAAAAGATGATACTTATGAAACTTAAAAACTACGTAGTCGTTTTAATTGCTTTATTTATGAGCAATGTGACCATTGCCCAAGAAGGTCTACCGATATATTCAGATTATATAACAGATAATCTATATATCATTCATCCTTCAATGGCAGGAGTGGCCAATTGTGGAAAAATAAGATTAACAGCCAGACAGCAATGGTTTGGTCAGGACGATGCTCCAAGCTTACAAACACTAAGTATGAACACTAGAATTGGTGAGACTTCGTCAGCGATAGGAGCTATGGTATATAATGATGCTAACGGGTTTCATTCTCAAGTAGGAGGATACGCTACTTATGCTCATCATATTATGTTTTCGCGAAATGAAATAGATCTTAACATGTTATCATTTGGTTTAAGCGCGGGTTTTATTCAGTACAAACTTGATGAAACAGAATGGTTATCACAGGGATTTGACCCTATTGTGAGTGGTGTGGAATTAAGCGCTACCAATTTCAATATCGATTTTGGATTTTCGTATCATTTTATTGACTTCTATGCACATGCTACTGTAAAGAATATATTAGAGAATGATGGAGTTAATGTTAATGAACAAGGTATCAGTTTTGAAAATCTGCGAACGTATTTGTTATCATCTGGTTATGTGTTTGATGGGATTAATTCACCTTGGACCTACGAGCCTTCGTTAATGTTCATGTATAGAGACGCAACAAGTGAATCGACCATTGATGTTAACATGAAAGTATATCGTGAGATGGATTTTGGGACATTGTGGGGCGGTCTCTCGTACAGACGAAGTTTAGATGGCGCAGAATTTTTGGATGGATCTGGTGTGAGCAGTCAAAAACTTCAATATTTCACCCCTTTTATTGGTGTTGATTACAAAAATCTTGTTTTTGCATACACTTATTCCTATCAAGCCAATTCAGTAGTGTTTAATAATGCTGGTTTTCATCAAATTACAATTGGGTTTAATTTTAATTGTCGACGAGAGAAATACGATTGTAATTGTCCATACATAAATTAAAAAAAAGCCTCATAGAGGCCTTTTACAAATGTTTAAAATGCCGATAATTAGACCAGTAAACGGAAAATCTCCAGTAATACCAAATAACTGTTATATAGCAGAAAATGCCACTGTAGTAGGAGATGTAGAAATGGGTAACCAATGTAGTATATGGTTCAATGCCGTAGTTAGAGGAGATGTGCACTATATTAAAATAGGGAATAAGGTCAATGTTCAAGACGGCGCTATTATTCATTGTACTTATAGAACAGCACCTACTATAATTGGAAACAATGTGTCCATAGGTCACAATGCTATTGTGCATGGCTGTACCATTCACGATAATGTGCTAGTGGGAATGGGAAGTATAATTATGGATAATTGTGTTATTGAGAGTAATTGTATTATCGCTGCAGGGGCTGTGGTCACAAAGAATACTAGGGTTGAAGCAGGAAGTATCTATGCTGGCACACCAGCAAAAAAAATAAAAGATATTAGTGAGGCACTTATATCAGGAGAAATCAATCGAATAGCAAATAACTACATCACATATTCAAGTTGGTTCAAGGAATAGCTTAAATTAAAATTCTTCTCCTGACAAGATCTGTTATTTACGCTGATACATTATTCAAGATTACTTTGCGGGATGTTCATATGACTCAAATTAAAATGACTAATTAATGCGTCAACAGATTTGATCTCATTTATTTCATGTGCACTCATAACGATCTGGAGTTCGCCTTTATATGCCTTTAGAACTACTGGATAGTTGAATCTGTTCTCAGGGAATTGTGTTTCAAATTCGTCTAAATGATAGAATGTCATATTAATATTAGAGGTTTCCTTAAAATGTTTCCATTTAGGATCTTCAGTGAAAGTATTGTGTGTTAGTGCACATAAATTACAGTTGTATGTACTTGGGCTTATTAGCTTGTGTCCAGCATGTAGCATTGAATTAATAACTCCTGAATTAGCGTTATAAACAAAAATTAAATCAATCATAAATACTTGGTCGATCTATTAACTTATTCTTACTAAAAATTCAAATAGTTCACCTCTTGAGAATTGTTTAGTAAGTGATTCAAAATATTGGGATCGCCATTAGAATAGAAAGCATGAATTCCTGTGGTATTTGAAGAATTCAAAAGCGCATGCTGAGAAAGTATTGCTTTGGTTTGCTTGGCGACTGCAGTTCCAGAATCAATAATATTAACATTTTTAGGAAGCATTTTCTTTAAATGGGGAATTAGGTAAGGGTAGTGAGAGCATCCCAGAACCAAATGATCTATGTTGGCCTTGATCATAGGTTCTAAATACTGTGTAAGCAACTGATGCATTTCATGTGAATCCAGCTGTCCTTTTTCAATGAGAGGTACAATTCCTTCGCCATCCTGCTCAATGACTGTAATGTTACTTGCGAACAAATTGGAGGTCTTATGAAAAAGGGCGCTACTTAATGTGCCTTTTGTGGCAAGAATCCCAATTGTATTTGTTTTAGTTTTTAATGCTGCAGGTTTTATAGCAGGTTCAATACCAATAAATGGGATTGCATAACGAGACCTTAAATGATCAATGGCATTAGTTGTTGCCGTATTGCAAGCCACAACTATTAGCTTTACATTCTTTTCAAGAAGTAATCTGGTATTCTTTTCACAAAGTTCAACTATGCGTTCTTTACCTTTTGGACCATAAGGTGCATTTATGCTATCGGCAAGATAGATCGTATTCTCTTGAGGTAAAAGAGCAACGATTTCTTTCCATATGGAAGTACCACCAACACCAGAATCAAATATGCCAATAGGTTGCTTACTCACATTACAAAATTAAAAAAGCTGTCTTTCCTTAGACAGCTTTTAGAAGTTATTTAAAAGTATTTTTTTTAGAAGCCAAGTTCCTTTTTAACGTCGGCCATTAGATCTTTTCCATCGGCGACGATAACACCCGATCCAACTTGAGAATCCAACACATATAAAAATCCTTGTGCGGTAGCTACTTTTTGAATCGCGGCTTTAGCTCTTTCATAAATTGGCTTAACAATTTCATTTTCTTTTCCAAGTAAATCTTGTTGCGCCTGTTGTTGATATTGACGAATACTCTGTTCCATAGTTTGTACCTCAAGAACACGCTTGTCATTCTCTTCTTTGGTTTGATTTGGCTCCTCAGCCGCATACTGCTTGGCTTTGGTTTCTAATTCAGTGGCCATTGTCTTAATCTCGTTTTCATAGGTCTTAGCTAGTTTTTCTAACTCAGCCTTAGCTGTCAACATTTCTGGCATGGCATCGATCAATTCTTTGGTATTTATGTGTGCAACTTTACTTTGCGCATGTACACTTACCATTACAA
>CAYZKX010000256.1:0-3398 GCA_964479055.1 uncultured Flavobacteriaceae bacterium | reverse complement strand
TATGAATCAAGTGATTATATTGATTTTACAACTTGCATTTGCGTAGGAAAAAAACCACCCCTTGTTAAAAACTTGTTAACAATGTTTATAAAATCGCCTTTCTTTTTAAAGGGCTTTTTTAAATATTTGTTAGTCCCAATTTACACCAAAAATCAGTAGTAATTTTTAAAGAAATTCACGTCGTATGTCACAAGTAGAACCCATTTTGCAAGAGAACAAAGATCGCTTTGTCATTTTCCCTATTCAACACCATGACATTTGGGAATGGTATAAAAAATCGGAGGCAAGTTTTTGGACTGCTGAAGAAATTGATCTTCATCAGGATCTTACAGATTGGACTACAAAATTAAATGATGATGAAAAGTATTTCATCAAGCATATCTTAGCTTTTTTTGCAGCGAGTGACGGAATCGTGAATGAAAATTTGGCTGAAAACTTTGTCAATGAAGTACAGTATAGTGAAGCCAAGTTCTTCTATGGATTTCAAATCATGATGGAGAATATCCACAGTGAAACTTATTCTTTATTAATTGACACTTATGTTAAGGATGAAAAAGAGAAAGATATCTTGTTTAAAGCCATAGAGAATTTCCCAGCCATTAAGAAAAAGGCCGATTGGGCTTTAAAATGGATAGAATCCCCAAGTTTTGCCGAGCGTCTTATTGCCTTTGCTGCTGTTGAAGGAATCTTCTTCTCAGGAGCTTTTTGCTCAATTTTTTGGCTCAAAAAGCGGGGCCTAATGCCTGGATTGACATTTTCAAATGAGTTGATCTCAAGAGATGAAGGCGTACATTGTGATTTTGCCGTACACCTTCATAACAAGCACCTAGTCAACAAAGTACCAAAAGAACGTATCACAGATATCATAGTGGATGCGTTAAATATAGAGAGAGAATTTATCACCGAATCGTTACCTGTAAGTCTTATTGGTATGAATGCCAAGTTAATGACTCAATATTTAGAATTTGTGACCGATAGACTTCTAGTTGAACTTGAATGCGAAAAAGTATACAATGCAACTAATCCTTTTGATTTCATGGACATGATATCGTTGCAAGGGAAAACAAATTTCTTTGAAAAGCGAGTTTCAGAATATCAAAAAGCAGGCGTACTTAATAAAGAGGAAGAAGAAGATAAATTCAGTTTTGACGCCGATTTTTAATCGGAATTTACAAGGATTAAGAACAACAATTTAAGACTAAAAGTCTTAATTCAACAAACTTTTAAAAGGTGTTGTCTTCCAAAAAGATAGCATCATAAATAACTAACTGTGTTTCCGAAAATGGGTGTGCATTTCGGAAATAAAAATTGAAATAATATGTATGTAGTAAAAAGAGACGGAAGAAAAGAACCAATAATGTTTGATAAGATCACTAGCAGAGTGCGTAAACTATGCTATGGTCTAAATGAGTTGGTCGACCCAGTTAAAGTAGCCATGCGTGTCATTGAAGGATTGTATGATGGCGTGACCACAAGCGAACTTGATAATCTGGCTGCAGAGATAGCAGCGACCTTAACTACAGCACACCCTGACTACGCCAGATTAGCGGCTAGAATTTCCGTTTCTAATTTACACAAGAACACCAAAAAATCATTCAGCGAGGTCATGACTGACCTTTATACCTATGTCAATCCCAGAACTGGCAAGAAAGCACCTCTTTTAGCTGATGATGTATACGAGGTGATCATGAAAAATAAGGAAACCTTAGACTCTACCATTATATATAATCGAGATTTCGGGTATGATTATTTTGGTTTTAAAACCTTAGAGCGCTCATACCTTTTAAAGCTAAATGGAAAGATAGCTGAACGACCACAACATATGCTCATGAGAGTTTCTATTGGGATTCATTTAGATGATTTAAATGCAGCCATTGAGACCTATGAATTAATGAGTAAAAAATATTTCACTCACGCCACACCTACCTTATTTAATGCCGGCACACCAAAGCCACAAATGTCATCCTGCTTCTTATTAACGATGCAAGATGATAGCATTGATGGTATTTACAATACTTTAAAGCAAACAGCCAAGATTTCACAATCAGCGGGAGGTATAGGACTATCTATTCACAACATTCGAGCTACAGGCAGCTATATCGCAGGTACTAATGGCACAAGTAATGGTATTGTGCCAATGCTTCGTGTATTTAATGATACAGCACGTTATGTAGACCAAGGAGGAGGTAAACGTAAAGGAAGCTTTGCAATTTATCTCGAACCATGGCATGCCGATATTTTTGACTTTCTGGATTTGAAAAAGAATCATGGAAAGGAAGAAATGCGAGCACGAGATTTGTTCTATGCCATGTGGATCCCTGATTTGTTTATGAAACGTGTACAGGATAATGGCGATTGGACATTAATGTGCCCTAACGAATGTCCTGGTTTATATGACACTCATAGTGAAGAATTTGAAAAGTTATATCTGGGTTATGAAGAATCGGGGAAAGGACGCAAAACCATCAAGGCAAGAGAACTTTGGGAAAAAATATTAGAGTCACAAATTGAGACAGGGACACCTTATATGCTTTATAAGGATGCAGCCAATAGAAAATCTAATCAACAAAACTTAGGTACGATACGTTCTTCAAATTTATGTACGGAGATCCTAGAGTATACCTCACCAGACGAAATTGCCGTATGTAATTTAGCATCTATTGCCTTGCCAATGTTTGTGAAAAATGGGGAGTTTGATCACAAGGAATTGTTCCGAATTACAAAACGTGTGACAAAAAACCTCAATAAGGTTATCGATAGAAATTACTATCCGGTTAAAGAAGCAGAGAACTCCAATTTTAGACACCGACCTATAGGTCTAGGTGTTCAAGGGTTGGCCGATACCTTTATAAAATTGCGTTTACCATTTACCAGTGATGCTGCTAAGGAATTAAATCAGGACATTTTTGAAACGCTGTACTACGCCGCAGTAACGGCCTCGATGGAAGAGGCACAGGAATCAGGCGCTTATAAAACTTACAAGGGATCACCAATAAGTGAAGGCCAATTTCAACACAATCTTTGGGGTATCAAGGATGAGGAATTAAGTGGACGTTGGGATTGGGAAAAGCTCCGAAAAAAAGTATTGAAACACGGTGTTAGAAATTCACTTCTCGTAGCACCAATGCCAACAGCAAGTACTTCGCAAATATTAGGTAACAATGAATGTTTTGAGCCTTATACCTCTAACATTTATACACGACGTGTGTTGTCAGGAGAATTTATTGTTGTTAACAAGCATCTGCTAGAAGATCTAGTGGCTCTAGGGTTATGGGATGAAGGTCTCAAGCAGGAGATCATGCGTGCTAACGGATCAATTCAAAACATAGACATTATTCCTGATGACATCAAAGAATTATATCGAACCGTTTGGGAATTGAGTATGAGAGATATAATTG
>CAYZKX010000255.1:0-3429 GCA_964479055.1 uncultured Flavobacteriaceae bacterium | reverse complement strand
TGGTAAAACTAAAGTCACCGCCTATCGTATTAAGCAAGGAGAAAAAGCTGACATTTTTCATGAACGTATTTATGATCATGAAGAGACCAAAGAAATATGGATCTATGCTTTGGATGACGACGATGTATTTCACACATTTGGAGAAGGAGATCACCTTATAAAAGTGCGATTAATTGGTGGCCAAAATAATGACACTTACAATATTGAAAATGGTAAGCGGCTAACGTATTACGATTTTAAATCTAAAAAAAGTACGGTTATAACTAATAAAGGCACGCAAAAGTTCAACGATGATTATGAACCCAATGTGCACGATTACAAAAAATTGAAAAACGATACTAATGCTTTAATACCAACAATAGGATTTAATCCTGACGATGGAATTAAAATAGGTGTTGCCAACACCTATACCAACTATGGTTTTGAACGTAATCCGTTTTCCTCCAGGAATAAGGTATCAGGCGCCTATTATTTTGCAACCAATGGATACGAATTGAACTATAATGGTGAATTCGCCAATGTACTTAAAAATGTAAATGTTGCTATAGATGCACAATTTAACAGTCCAAATTACGCCATTAATTATTTTGGATTGGGCAATGATACCAAGAATTTTGAGGCTGATGAAAATGATGGCATGGATGTAAATCTGGATTTTAACAGGGTACGCATTAGGTCATTTCACGTAATGCCTTCTTTTGTTTGGCGAGGCCAGCAGGAAGCGAATTTCAGGATCGGGTTTATTTATGAAACCAATGAGGTTGAACGCACACCAGGCCGATTCATTGAAACTATTCCTGAAGATGATGCGGTTTTTGATGATCAGAATTTTTATGGAGTTGAAGCTTCTTACAACTATGAGAATAGAGATAATGATGCTTTTCCAACTTTAGGGATGTTGGTGAATTTGACTACAGGATATAAAAACAATACCCAAACCAGTAAGGGTTTTGGATATATCATTCCTGAATTGGGCTTTGCTTATAAATTAGAGCCAAGTGGTAAGGTTGTATTGGCCACAAAATTTCATGCTCATTTTAACTTGGGTAATGATTTTGAGTTTTATCAAGGTGCTCAATTAGGAGCTAAAACAGGATTGCGCGGTTTCAGAAATGAACGCTTTACAGGTAAAAGAGCTTATGTGCAAACTACCGATTTGAGATGGAATTTCGGCAATTTAAAAACTTCAGTGGTGCCTTTTAGCATGGGAATCTATGGAGGTTTTGATTATGGACGGGTTTGGGTTTCAAACGACACCTCAAAGAAATGGCACAATAATTTTGGTGGCGGATTTTTTATTAATGTCGTCGATTTTGTTGTTGGGTCTGTAGGACTATTTGATAGCGATGACGGCTTGCGCTTTTCGTTCAATTTAGGATTTGGTTTCTAATCTAAATTAATTTTGTACAAATTAGGACCTTCGCCCTGAGCACGCTCATCGGCCACATAAACCTCATCATTTGAAATAAAACAAATGCTTTCTTTTTGGGAGCGATGCTCATAAGGGATCTCTCTAACTGATCCACCAAAAAAATCATCATCTGCAAAATCTGTGAATAACCAAATGGCTTTCTCGGTTAATAACACCATTTTTGTCCCATCATTTGAAATATCGGCTGCAGTCACCCAACATTTGTGAGCACTGCATGTTTTGAACGAACCCATTAATTTGGCTGTTTGATGTCCTCTTTTAGCTTTTAATTTATAAAGGTTGGTAAGGCCAAACTCATCTTTCACTCGACTTTTTGTGAACAAATACAAATGGTCATTGTAATAAAAGAAAGCTTCACAATCAAAGAACATTCTTTTTTTCTTTGGTGGAAATTTTGCTTGATCCTCGTAAGAAAATGAAATGCGATCCACTTCTACTTTTTGGTCAGAATTTAGATCGTCAGCTTTTACAATCAATATGGCCAGGTTATCCCGCTTATTCGCATTATTGCCAAAATCACCTATATAAATATTACCTTTATCATCCGATGTCAAATCTTCCCAATCATGATTTTTTGCCTTGATATCGATTACCTTTTTAATTTTTCCTTGAGTATTTACTCCATAAAGATCTGAAGTATTATTGCTGTCGTTGATCATCCATATGTAATCACTATTAGCCGTGATCTCTATGCCAGATACTTCTTTTAATGTATTTGGAAGATCGGCAATAACATCGAGATCGCTGGTTTTACATGTTGAAGCTAATAAAAGACTGATGTAAAGGGCAATTTTTTGGTACATGCCAATGGTTTTAATGCTAAATTTACAGAGTTATATTGAATTCACCGTAGTCCTATATTAACTAAATGAGAACATTTATAGTATTGCTTAAGGGAATTAATGTTGGAGGCCATAAAAAAGTTGCTATGGCTGAGCTTCGAAACTTGTTAAACGTTAAAGGCTATGAAGCGGTACAAACTTACATTCAAAGTGGGAATATTGTATTGCAATCTTCTCAAACAAAGCGTGAAATTGAAAAAACACTCGAAGAAGCTATTTTATCTTATTTTGGTTTTGAAGTTTCCGTTTTGACCTTATCACATCAGGATTTACAAATGATTTTTGACCATTGTCCTTTTAATGAAGTGAAAAAAAAGGCTAGTTACTTTATGATGTTACATGACAACCCTGATCCGGATGCTCTTAAAATAGCTTTAGAGAAAACCTATGAAGGTGAAGAATATCACATCATTAACAAATGCATCTATTATTATTCGTCTAAA
Source organism: uncultured Flavobacteriaceae bacterium (assembly GCA_964479055.1). Lineage (GTDB taxonomy): Bacteria > Bacteroidota > Bacteroidia > Flavobacteriales > Flavobacteriaceae > CAYZKX01. The sequence continues at coordinate 712 of CAYZKX010000255.1, read as the reverse complement.
GGATTTGGACAATCAAAATTCAATGTGAATTTCTTTGAGCGAAAGTTCAAAACTTTTGCTACTGCAAGAAACTACAATACAATGGTGAAGTTATTATCTTTGTCTGCAGAATAAATTTTCATGATCGAATCAGATTTTGTAGGATATCCTAATACTGCTATGAAAGATAAAGGTGTGATTTCTTGGACTTCACCTAGTAATATAGCACTCATTAAATACTGGGGAAAATTTGACAATCAAATTCCGGCCAATCCGTCTCTCAGTTTTACACTAGATAGTTGTTCGACCACAACGATTTTGGAGTATCAAAAAAAATCTGATACTTCCAATTATTCTTTTGAAGTGTATTTGGATGGAGAGAAAAAAGAGGACTTTGAACCAAAAATTCGAACCTTTTTTCAAAGAATAGAATCGTATGTCCCTTTTCTAAAGGAGTATCATTTTATAATAAAAACGTCTAACTCCTTTCCTCATAGTTCGGGAATTGCGTCTTCAGCATCTGGTATGAGTGCATTGGCCTTGTGCCTTATGAGTATTGAAAAAGAGAATACACCCGAAATGACCAATAGTTTTTTTATCACAAAAGCATCTTTTTTAGCCCGATTAGGCTCGGGAAGTGCTTCACGAAGTTTAGAAGGACCACTTGTAGTTTGGGGCCAACATCAGGCCATTGAAGGCTCATCGAACTTATTTGGTACTAAATATCCACTAT
>CAYZKX010000254.1:0-3436 GCA_964479055.1 uncultured Flavobacteriaceae bacterium | reverse complement strand
GTTCACTACAAATCAACATTTAAACTGTTAATAAATAAAAAAAATTGTTGATAGTGATAAAAAAAATCCAAAGTATGCACTTTGGATTTCTTCATTATATGATTTTGAAATAGTTAGTCTTTATAGACACCCATATTTGAGTATTTATCCATCCTGCTTTTAACCACTTCTTTTGGTGATAAGTTTTTTAATTCATCGTACGTTTTAACAATGGCATCTCGAACGGCTAAAAAGGTCATCTCTCGGTCTTGATGTGCACCACCAAGTGGCTCTTTAACTATCACATCAACAAGCTTCAATCGCTTCATATCTTTTGCCGTTAATTTTAGGGCTTCGGCAGCCTGCTCTTTAAACTCCCAGCTTCTCCATAGAATAGACGAACATGATTCAGGAGAAATTACCGAGTACCATGTGTTCTCCAACATTAGTACGCGATCACCAACACCTATTCCTAATGCACCACCTGATGCACCTTCCCCAATAATCACTGTTATTATTGGGACCTTCAACCGGGTCATTTCTAAAATATTTCGGGCGATAGCTTCACCTTGTCCACGTTCTTCAGCTTCCATACCTGGATAAGCTCCTGGTGTGTCAATTAGAGTTACTACTGGAATACCAAATTTTTCGGCAGATTTCATTAAGCGCAGCGCTTTTCTATAGCCTTCAGGGTTGGCCATACCAAAATTTCGGTATTGCCTTGTTTTGGTGTTATATCCTTTTTGCTGACCGATAAACATATAACTTTGGTCACCAATTTTTCCCAGCCCTCCAATCATGGCCTTGTCATCCTTGAAATTACGATCACCATGCAATTCTAAAAACGTATCGCCGCATAATGCTTTAATATAATCCAATGTATAAGGTCGGTTAGGATGTCGTGACATTTGAACGCGTTGCCATGGTGTCAATTTACCGTAAATTTCCTTTTTAGTCTGGGCGAGTTTCTTTTCTATTTGCTGGCATGTTTCAGTCACGTCTACATCACTCTCTTCACCAATTAACATGCACTTTTGGAGTTGTTCTTCTAAATCTTTTATTGGGAGCTCAAATTCAAGATATTCCATAAAAATTTATAATGATTTTGCTAGCATACAAACCTACATAATATTTTTGGTTTTAGCAGAATTTTTTACGATTCCGTTGAGGATCACAGTACTAATAATAAGTGCGGCACCTATATAAAACTCAGTACTCATTTGTTCTTTTTCAGGAAATATAATCAAGGCTAGAATGATGCCATATATGGGTTCCAGATTGTACGTTAAAACCACCGTATATGGGCTTATAAGTTTCATAACATAAACTGCTGCAATAAAGGCATAAGCAGTACATATAGATCCCAAAATAAAAAGATACACCATATCGGATGTAGGTAAATTAAAAATATCAGGTGTAAAGCCGTCTGAAAGAGCTAGAAAAATGGTGATACAAATGATACCGCTTATAAATTCGTAATAAGAAATTGCAGACGCCCTATAGTGTTCCACAAATTTTCCATTGATCACTGCAAATAATGTGGAAAATAAAGCAGAAGCTATTCCAAGTAGTATTCCATTGACATATCTAAATTCGGTTTTAGTGATGAGCCAAACCCCAAAAATGACCACAACACCAAAAACTATCTCATACCAAATTATTTTACGCTTGTAAAAAAGTGGCTCTATCAATGAGGCAAAAAACGCTCCGGTAGAAAACATGGCCAATGCAATTGATATATTAGCTTGCGCAATAGATTCAAAAAAAGTGATCCAATGCAGAGCGATCAAAATTCCTGCAACAGCAAACTTAGCAATGGTTTTAGGGGAATGCTTAAGCGAAACTTTTCTTAATTTGATATACATGAACATAAATACCGCGGCAATGATCATGCGATACCAAACTAAGGGTACAGATCCTATTGTGATTAGTTCGCCTAAAATAGCGGTAAATCCAGCAATTAATACAAGAAAATGAAGATGTAAATAGTTGGTGACTCTAGCGTTTGGCATAGCGCAATAGGTATATCGCTAAAATACCAAAAACCACATTAGGAAACCAAACTGCAATTCCAGGTGAAAAGTTAGATTGTTCGGCCATAACACCAAATATCTTATCAAAGAAGACGAATATCATCGCTATACCAATACCTAATGCCAGGTTAACACCCATTCCGCCACGTCGCTTTTTAGATGATACAGCTACAGCAATGATGGTGAGAATGAACACTGAAATAGGCAAACTCCATTTTTTATATTTAACTACTTGATAGCGTCCAATGCTGGACGACCCTCTTGCTAACTCCTTATCTATGAAATTGGTAAGTTCATTATAATCTAAAGTCTCTGCAATGTACTTCACTGGTGTGAGGTCATCGAGATCAAAATTAAACTTCATATTATAGCGTCGTTCCTTAACTATCGAATCGTGATCCTCACCAATATATCTTTTGACATAATTTATTAATCTGTAACTCGAATCTTCTTCAATGAAAGTGATAGTAGAAGCACTAATTTTATATTCCAATTGATTGCCATTAAAGTGTTCAAGAGTAAATTGAGTTCCTACTTTATTTTTGGGATCGAAGTTGCTTACATAAATATAGTCGTCATCACTAATTTGCCTGAAAATATTTCGCGTTTCCTTGTCTTTGCGACCGTGTTTTAAATATTTATATTCAAACTCATTATACCCTTTACTTGCTTTTGGTGCGAGATAAAGACCGAGCACCAAAGCCAATCCCGCAACTATGGTAGCACCAATAATATAAGGCCTTAAAAAGCGCCAAAAAGATACACCCGAACTTAAAAAAGCAATGATCTCAGTATTATTAGCCAATTTTGAGGTGAACCAAATTACCGAAAGAAAGAGAAACAATGGAAACAACAAATTGGCAAAGTAAATGGTGAAATCCAAGTAAAATTTGGCGATCTCTTGAAAAGGAACCTCATTGGCCAACATCTTGTCAATCTTTTCTGCAAGATTAACAGTGATACCTATTGGAATGAAAAGCAGTAACATCATAAAAAATGTTAGCAAATAGCGCTTCAATATGTACCAATCCAGGATCTTCATTCTGCTATAAACGTTTATCCATTTGTTTTACCATTTTGTCTTTCCAACTTCTAAAGTCACCCTCTAAGATATGTTTTCTCGCTTCTCTGACCAACCACATATAAAAACCTAGATTGTGAATGGTGGCAATTTGTTTGCCCAAATATTCATTAGCACTAAATAGATGTTTTAAATAGGCTTTGCTGTATTCTACATCCACAAATGTCATTGCCATTTCATCAATTGGTGAAAAATCATCTTCCCACTTCTTGTTTTTTATATTTATGGTGCCATGGGCCGTAAACAGCATACCATTTCGCGCATTTCGTGTAGGCATGACACAATCAAACATATCTATACCTAACGCAATATTTTCTAAAATATTTATAGGAGTGCCTACACC
>CAYZKX010000253.1:0-3487 GCA_964479055.1 uncultured Flavobacteriaceae bacterium | reverse complement strand
CGACCTCCGCGTCCCAAACGCGGCGCGATAACCGGGCTACGCTACACCCCGAAAACTATTTTAACATAGTCAATGTTTCATAAAGTAAAAGCGGAGAGACCGGGATTCGAACCCGGGCAACACTTGCGCGTTGACAGATTAGCAATCTGCTCCATTACCACTCTGGCACCTCTCCATTTTTAATGAACTTTGCTAGTCAATAGCATCCCTTAAATATCATTTATAAATTGACATTAAGGCGGGTGCAAATGTAAGTTTTCATCTTTAACAACGCAAACTATTTATTTGTTTTTTAAGGCTATTAAACTCACTCTGGGTATTCTATTCTTAAGTGATAAATATTAGCAAGTTTTTGTTTCAATACTTTCTTTACAGCTTCAATTTCTTTGAAAGTGATGTCTGCATTCAAAAATTGATCATCATCCATTTGTTTGCTTATGATATTCTCTACAAAAGCATTGATTTTTGTCGAAGTGGGCTCCTTTAAACTTTTTGAAGCAGCCTCCACGCTATCACACATCATTAAAATTGAAGTTTCCCTGCTAAAAGGACGAGGCCCAGGATACCTAAATTTCTCTTCATCAACAACGTCACTGGTATCTTTGGCCTTACTGAAAAAATAATACACCAAATTGGTACCATGATGGGTTCTAATAAAATCGATTATACGATCCGGCAGGTTGTGTTTTTTTGCCAACTCTATACCATCTATAACATGGTTTATAATTATTGACGCACTTTCGGTAGCCGACAATTCATCGTGCGGATTTATTCCAGTAGATTGGTTTTCGGTAAAATAAGTTGGGTTCTTCATCTTACCAATATCATGATACAACGCACCAACACGAACCAACATGGCATTAGCGCCAATTTCATTGGCTGACGCCTCTGCTAAATTGGCCACATTTAGAGAGTGATGAAATGTACCAGGTGCTTTGTTTGAAAGTTCTTTAAGCAACTTTGAGTTGGTATTAGACAATTCTAATAAGGACACATCAGAGACCAATCCAAATAGCTTTTCGTAGGCATATATTAACGGAAGTACAAAAAGTGTAGCTAATCCACACAAAACAAACAAGAGGAATGTATCCCAATTTATACCCTCAATACTGCCTTCATGAATTACAAAAAATGCAAAATAGGCCACGATATAGATCATTGTGATCTGAGCCACTGAAATAAACAAATTAACCCGCTTGTACAATTCAGAAACCGTTAGTATGGTAACAATACCTGCAATGATCTGCAAGAACATATATTCGTAGTTATTAGGCACAATAAAACCTAATAATAACACCGTGATAACATGTGCAAATAATCCCGTACGTGCATCGAAAAAGGCCTTTAAAATTAAGGGTAGAATACAAATAGGAACGACATACAAGAACTCCGAATTGAAGTTTACCGTAAAGGTTGTCAACAATATTATAAATAGAATATTGAAAAAGATGAATGTAACCTTAGTGTTATTCTTATAGATCTCATATCGGTAATTTTTTAAGAATAAAAGAAGCATCAGCAGTGCCAAGGCCACCAGCATGGTATAAGCCGTTACGATCCAATAAAAATTATATTCACCCCACTCCTGGGATTCGTATTCCAATTGAAGGGATCTAAGAATATTATACTTCTCACCTACTACAACTTCCCCTTTTGAAATAATTAGGGTTTCTTTAGCAATACTACCCCTAACAGCCGAGATCTTGTCCAATTCTTCCTGAAGAACATTAGTGCTTAATTCCGAGTCCAATGAAACATTTGGTCTAATCACTTCAAAAAAGATCGATATAAAATCTGATTGTTGATCCAGCAGCCCGTTTTCGGCAATCTTCTGTTCAATAAAAACTCTAAGATCTTCACTTTTAATAAAATTGGAATACAATGTTGTACCAATCTGATTTCTTTGTGTGACCAGAACTACAGGACGTTCCTCATCATAACTATACAATTTGTCTAAGACGCCTTTATTATAAACCGCTTCCAGTATTGAAACGCCTTTAGCATACAGATCTGCACGTATTTCTTCAGAAATAGAATCAGAGAAATGAGATTGAAATTGATCATCAAAGGATGTCCTTGCAGCATTAATGACAGTAGAATCTACATTAAAATAGACCGAAACGGTATTGGTAATGCGATCCTCTTCCTCCTGCAACTCTTCATTGCTTTTTTTGATAGCAAAATCAAAAGGCGCATAGAGATTTTCAGACTGCCAGGGTTTACCCTTCTCAAAACTGTATTTGAACTTACCACTTTTAGGAAACACATAAACTATCAATAAGATGGTAGCTATAAATAATAGGATCTTATAGATTAAGGAGTGATTCTTATATAAAGAGTTGATAAAGTTATTCATGAATTTTTGCGCTACCTCAAATGTATTAAAAAAAGGTTTAAATGATTACCATTATAATAATGTGATTATTATAAAATCCCTGAAATTTTAATTAATTTCGCGTCACCAAATACTCAATTAATAAATCATGAATAGAACGGTCGTAATTGTATCAGCGATACGCACACCAATAGGTAGTTTTTTGGGGTCATTATCAACGGTACCTGCTCCCAAATTAGGTGCTGTAGCCATTCAAGGAGCCCTATCAAAAATTAATCTTGATCCAAGCCAAGTTGATGAAGTACTTATGGGTAATGTGGTTCAGGCTGGTACTGGTCAAGCTCCCGCACGTCAGGCAGCTATTTACGCTGGAATTCCCGATACCGTTCCTTGTACTACAGTAAACAAAGTATGTGCTTCTGGAATGAAGGCTGTAATGCAAGGTGCGCAATCTATTGCTTTAGGAGATACTGAAATTGTTGTCGCAGGTGGTATGGAAAACATGAGTCTGATTCCTCATTATTACCATGCGCGATCTTCAACAAAGTTTGGTCCTGCTATGCTTGAAGACGGCATGCAAAAAGATGGCCTTGTCGATGCTTACGAGCAGCATGCTATGGGTGTATGCGCCGATGAATGTGCTGTTGAACACAATTTTACGCGTGAAGATCAAGATGCCTATGCTATTCAATCATATAATCGCTCAGCCGATGCCTGGAATACTGGTAAATTTGATGCTGAAGTTGTTCCTGTTGAGGTACCACAACGACGTGGAGAACCTATTGTTGTATCGAAAGATGAAGAATACACAAATGTGAAGATGGATAAGATTCCTAATTTACGACCAGCATTCACAAAAGAAGGTACAGTTACGGCTGCCAATGCGTCAACAATTAATGATGGTGCCGCTGCTTTAGTATTGATGAGCAAGGAGAAGGCCGATGAATTGGGACTTCATCCATTGGCTACCATATCAAGCTATGCCGATGCTGCACAGGAGCCTAAATGGTTTACAACGGCTCCGGCCAAAGCACTTCCTAAAGCTTTAGCAAAAGCGAATCTAAATATTGACGATATTGACTATTTTGAATTTAATGAAGCATTTTCTGTTGTTGGTTTAGCCAATATGAAACTATTAGGTCTGTCCGATGA
>CAYZKX010000252.1:0-3493 GCA_964479055.1 uncultured Flavobacteriaceae bacterium | reverse complement strand
ATCAGTATCACGTGTGGGTGGTTCGGCACAGATCAAATCAATGAAAAAAGTAGCTGGAACTCTTAAATTGGACCAGGCACAATTCCGTGAATTAGAAGCCTTTGCTAAGTTTGGTTCAGATTTAGATGCTGCCACATTAAATGTGATCGAGAAAGGTCGTCGAAATGTGGAAATATTAAAGCAAGCTCAAAATGATCCATTTACCGTTGAAGATCAGGTTGCAATCATTTACGCTGGTTCAAAGAACTTATTAAGAGAAGTTCCTGTTGAAAAGGTAAAGGAATTTGAAAGAGACTTTTTGGAAGTACTTAGAGCTAAACATGCCGATACTCTTGCTACTTTAAAAGCTGGAAAATTAACTGATGAGGTGACCGATACGTTATCTAATGTATGTAAAGATCTGGCCTCTAAATATGCTTAAATAAGGTTAAAAGTTGAAGGTGATCATATAAATTGACATCTATTTACGCAATACGAATAACTAAAAATGGCAAACTTAAAAGAAATACGTAATAGGATAGCATCGGTAAAATCGACCATGCAAATTACTAGTGCCATGAAAATGGTTTCCGCAGCCAAGTTGAAGAAGGCTCAAGACGCCATTACGGCTATGCGTCCTTATGCCAATAAGCTTACTGAATTGCTGCAAAGCTTAAGCGCATCCTTGGATGCCGATTCAGGAAGTAAATTCTCTGAACAACGGGAACTCAACAAAGTGTTAATCGTAGCCATTACCTCTAATAGAGGACTTTGTGGAGCTTTTAATTCTAACATCATAAAAGAAGTTAGAAATCTTGCAGAAAACACCTATTCAAACCAAGAAGTTTCCCTAGTAACCATCGGGAAAAAAGGAAATGATATTTTATCAAAATCCTTATCTATTGAATCAAACAATAATGATATTTATGACGATCTAACATTTGATAATGTCGCAGAGATCGCTCAAATGTTGATGGATAAATATAGCGATGGTAGCTATGACAAAATAGAATTGGTTTACAATAAGTTCAAGAATGCTGCTACTCAAATTGTAATGACAGAGCAATTCTTACCAATTGTACCAGTGGCTAGTGATGAATCGGTATCAAATGTTGACTATATTTTTGAACCTTCAAAAGCTGAGATCGTTGAACAATTGATTCCAAAATCATTAAAAACGCAGTTGTTCAAAGCCATACGAGATTCGTTCGCAAGTGAACACGGTGCGCGTATGACTGCAATGCATAAGGCAACAGATAATGCAGGTGAATTAAGAGACTCTCTTACATTGACATATAATAAAGCACGTCAAGCTGCTATTACCAATGAGATATTGGAGATCGTAGGTGGAGCTGAAGCTTTAAATAATTAAAATAATTACGTTACTTTTTAGATAGAAAAGTCTCATCTACTTTAGGTGGGGCTTTTTTTATTGGTACAGATGGCGTCTTTAGTATGGCATAGCAATTGATTTAGTATATTTAATTCATCAAAATATATGATAAAAGGAGTATTAAATAGTGCGGCATATATGCTATTATTGTTGACCTTGACATCGACAACATGCTCAAAATATAAGCAGTTACAAAAAGAACCACCAGTTAAGATTGGTCAGGCCTATTTTCAGAAATGGATTTCTGGTGTTCAAGGAGGAGGATCAGGGATTGACCTTTTTATTCCGGTTGAGGAAACCAAAATACAGTTTGATAGCGTATATTTTAAAGGCAAGGTCGCTAAACTGGAAGAAGGTGATGTATATAAAAATTTATTATTGGGGAGGTTTTATACCACATTTAATTCCAAAAGGGATTTGGTGATGAGCAATGATCCCGAAGAAGAATATGGCAATGAATTACCTGAATTGCCTAAAAGAATGCCGTTTAATATTGATGATGATGAGTGCTTGATAAGCTATATTAAGGGAGACAGAAAGTATTATTTTAAGGTTGGTAATATTATTGAAAAGCAATCAACAGGAAATCAAAGTGCCCCACCGCCTAACAACAATAAGTAAGGTTGTGGAGTAACAGTGGATACTGTAATTTTAGCTGAATTTAAAACGATTATTTGAGCGCACTAAAAAAGTTCTTTAAGGATACCGTTATTTACGGACTGGCAACGGTTTTACCAAGGCTCATGAACTTCATCCTTGTCCCGCTGCATACCGAAACATTAGATACTTCTAGTTACTCTGACAACACCTACTTTTACGTTTATGCCGCCTTTTTCAATGTTATTTTAGCCTATGGTATGGAAACGGCTTTTTTCCGTTTTTTTAGTAATGCCAAAGACAAAATGTTGGTGTTCACAACAACCTTAATTAGTATTTCGGTTACTACAATTATTATTTTCGCCGTGGTTTTTGGCTTTAGTCATCAGCTGGCTGAGTTCTTGAATCTGCGGTTGGATTATTTTTACTATCTAAGTGGTGTTTTGGCTTTAGACGCTCTAGTTATTGCACCATTTGCTTATTTAAGAGCAACAGGACGACCAATAAAATTTACAGCTATTAAGCTAGCAAATATCTTGGTGTACGTAGGGCTTAATTTTTTCTTTCTTTGGGCCATTCCAAAATTTGGTATTGAGTTAGAGAATTATTCTAAAAATGGATTGGTGAAATATATATTTATAGCCAATCTGGCTGCTAGTGGTGTCACTTTCATATTGCTTTGTCCTTACTTTTTTAAGTCAAAACTTCGTTTTAGTGGCACAATATTAAAACAATTATTGAATTATGGATGGCCTATTATGGTAGCAGGACTTGCCTATGTGATCAATGAGAATTTTGACAAATGGTTGCTTCCCGATCTTTTAGGTAAGGACGTCAACGGTGCTTATAGTGGGTGTTATAAGATTGCGGTATTCATGACTATTTTTATCCAAGCCTTCCGTCTAGGAGCCGAACCATTTTTCTTTAATCATGCTAAGGAGGGCAACGCGAAAAAAACCTATGCCACCATTCTAAAGTATTTTGTAATTGCAGGGTGCATCATGTATTTGGTAATTGTAGGTTATCTGGATGTGTTCAAAGAACTCATTGTGAGAGATGAGTCGTATTGGATAGCCATAGACATTGTCCCCATCGTATTATTGGCTAATTTATTTTTAGGCATCTACTTCAATTTATCAATTTGGTATAAGCTTACTGATAGAACAAGATACGGCATGTATATCTCTGTAATTGGAGCGTTGATTACCATTGCCTTTAATGTGATCATGATCCCTAGAATAGGATTTATGGCATCTGCTTGGGCCACCTTAGCGGCGTTTGGAACAATGACCTTGATTTCATATGTTCTAGGTCAAAAATATTACAAAGTGGATTATGATATCACAAGAATTGGATTCTATATAACACTAACTGTAGTGAGCTATTGGCTTGTTAATTTTATGGGAATAAATAATACTGGTGTCGCTACAGCAACAATACTAATTTTTATTGCTATCGCTTTTATTTTAGAACGAAATGAGCTCAAACAACTAATATCGAAATAAAAATACATGATCATTAAAA
>CAYZKX010000251.1:0-3494 GCA_964479055.1 uncultured Flavobacteriaceae bacterium | reverse complement strand
ACAGTAGCCTTTGGTCAAAGTTTGATGGCAGAAGTGGATAGTTTGTTTCAAATAAAGGAATATGCGTCTGCAGAAAAAGCCTTAAACGACTACTTAAATACGCAACCAGAAGATAAAGAAGCTTATGAATTATTAGGGGATTCTTTTGGGTATCAACGCAAATGGGATGAAGCAATAGAGGTTTATTCAAGTTTGGTGAATCAACATCCTAAGGACGCTGATCTCCATTATAAACTTGGGGGATCTTTGGGGTTGAAGGCGCAATCTGTCAGTAAATTAAAAGCCCTAGCATATATTGGGGATATAAAAGCCGAGTTAAAAGAGGCTATCCGTATTGATCCTAATCACGTTGAGGCCCATTGGGCACTTATAGAATTATATATGGCTTTGCCTGGAATTGTCGGTGGAAGTAATAATAAAGCACTTGATTATGCCACTCATTTAATGAGTATTTCTTTGGTGGATGGTTACTTAGCGAAGGGATATGTTTATGAGTATGATGAAGAACCAGAGCTTGCCGAAATAAATTATTTAAAGGCCGTAGAAGTTGGAGGCTCTTTAGTCTGTTACAGGGAACTTTCAGAGTTTTACCAGGAGGAAAACCAACCTATCAAAGCTATTAAGACCATAGAAAATGCTCAAAAATTACACAATAGAAATGCTTTGCATTATCAAATAGGAAAGGTATCTGCAGATTATAAGGTGGAACTTGATAAAGGGTTGTCGTGCCTTAATACCTATATCAAGAACTATACATCAAAGGACGGTGTCCCAATTGAATGGGCTTATTACCGTTGCGCCCAAATTTATCGCCATCAGAACAATAAGGAATTGGCAATGCAGTATATTGATCTTGCCTTGTCACTGCGTTCAGAGTTTCCTCAGGCGATCCAAGAGCGGCAGCGAATCCAAAACTTATGAAATTTTGAATATCAGATTAAAATAGCGGAATTATTCTGCTAAATTACTGTTAATTATTTTAAATTAATAGTAATACTATTATATTTGCACTCAAATATTTTAGAAATGATAAAATTGCTATCAAATTTAAAAATTGCAGTGCCTGACAAGATTTATATCAAGGACCCAGAGTCTTCTGATCTTGGTAAGCGCATCATTCAACACAGTATAGTACTCATAGATGAGTTAGGCTTCGATAGTTTTACCTTTAAAAAATTAGGAGCAAAAATTGGATCTAATGAGAGCTCTATTTATCGGTATTTTGAGAGTAAGCATAAATTACTGCTGTATTTAACATCATGGTATTGGGCTTGGATCGAGTACCATTTAGTATTTGCAACATTTAATGTTTCAAATTCGGAATTACAGTTATCAAAAGCCATTGAAATTATATCGAAAAACGTTGAAGAAGATCAAGCCTTATCACATATTAATGAAGTGGCGCTTAACCGAATTATTATTAATGAATACTCAAAGTCTTATCTCACGAAAGAAGTAGATAGTGAAAATAAAGAAGGATACTTTGTGGTTTATAAGCGATTAGTCACGAGACTCCGGGACATGATATTGCAGATTAATCCATCTTATAAATATCCGGCTAGTTTAGCGAGCACCATTATTGAAGGCTCTCTGCATCAACATTACCTCAAAGATCATTTCAGGTCCATAACAGACTGTTCTGAAACAACCACCCCAGCTGAGTACTTTACACATCTGGCAATGTCAACTTTAAAACAATCTACTCATGACAAATAAACCACTTTTAACCCCCTGGCAGAGGTTTATTGGACTTTTACAATTGGAGAAGAAAGACCTACTTCAGGTAATCTACTACGCCGTCTTTTCTGGGCTAATTAGTTTAACATTACCTCTGGGAATTCAGGCTATTATAAATTTAATTCAAGGAGCTCAGGTTAGTACCTCATGGATAGTCCTGGTTATTTTGGTAACTATCGGCGTGGCATTTGTTGGGATACTTCAATTAATGCAAATGCGAATTATAGAAACAGTACAGCAGCGGGTTTTTATGCGTGCCTCTTTCGAGTTTACCTACAGGTTTCCTAAAATAAAAATGGACGAATTACGTAATTACTATCCGCCGGAGTTGGCCAATAGGTTTTTTGATGTATTAACTGTTCAAAAGGGTCTTGCCAAGTTATTGATCGATGTGCCAACAGCAGTATTGCAGATTGTTTTTGCTTTGATACTATTATCGTTTTATCATCCATTCTTTATAGCCTTTGGTATTCTTTTGGTCCTTCTTATTTACGTCGTTTTCAAGTTTACTATAGAGCGCGGTATGCAGACCAGTTTAATGGAGTCGAAGAAAAAGTATATGGTGGCTCATTGGATTCAGGAAGTGGCTAGGGCTATTACCAGTTTTAAGGTTTCTGGGAGCACATCTTTAGCGGTGGATAAAAATGACCGATTGGTCGATGGATATTTAATTGCTCGAGAATCACACTTTAGAATTCTGGTATTACAATTCATTCAAATGATTGGATTTAAGGTTGTTGTGACAGCTGGATTGTTAATAATTGGGGGCTTACTTGTGCTATCTCAGGAAATGAACATTGGGCAATTTGTAGCGGCTGAAATTATCATATTACTTGTAATTACTTCAGTTGAAAAACTAATTCTTGGTTTGGAATCTTTTTATGATGTCTTAACCTCACTTGAGAAAATGGGTCAGGTGGTGGATAAACAAATTGAAGGACAGGATGGAAACGAGGTTCGTAAGGTTGATGATTTTAAAATTGAACTGGATCATGTTGCTTATGAGGTACCGAATCGTTCTGCACATATACTAAAGGACATCAATCTAACAATAACCCCTAAAAGTCGAATTCTTATTCAAGGGGAAAGTGGTTCTGGAAAGTCCAGTTTATTGCGCATGATTTCAGGAATAATTGAGCCGACATCAGGACGAATTTATGTGAATGACAAAGCATTAGATAACCTAAAAATAAACTCTTACCGAGCGCAATTAGGGATGTCATTAGTCGATGAGACTCCTTTTGAAGGTAGCATACGAGAAAACATCACGTTGGGTAATAAAGACATAACAGACGATCAGATTTATGAAGTGATAGAATTAGTTGGACTTCTTGACTATATGAGAGAGTCTGAAAAAGGACTGGACACTATCATTTATCCGGAGGGGCGCCAAATGTCATTTACGGTTGCCAAGAAAATAATTTTGGCTAGGGCCATTATTGTAAAGCCTAAAGCTTTAATATTAGAAGAGCCACTTGAGCACTTCGAAAAACATGAGGTCAATAGAATTATTGATAGGCTAACAGATGCAAAGCATCCATGGTCATTGATAGTTGTAAGTTTTAATAATGAGTGGGCTGATAAATGTACCGAGGTCATTCAACTCAAGAAAGGTGAAATTATTTAAAGAACAGAATTATGCTAAACATTTCAAATAATCCTTTAAATAAGACCGTGGATCTCACAAAGTTCAGATCTGCGGGTCATGTATTCGGCAAGCAATATTATAAGTATTTCAATAGATTCTTAACAGGATT
>CAYZKX010000250.1:0-3543 GCA_964479055.1 uncultured Flavobacteriaceae bacterium | reverse complement strand
ATAGAGTACATGAGAGCCCACAGGAGGACGAAGATGAATACACGAGTGGAGATGCAGAAGGCAGCGAGAGTTCAGGTTTGCAGCAAATGTGGTTTATTTTGATACTTAATGTGTCAGTTCTCGGTCTCACGGTTTTTCATGTGTTTTGCAATGTTCAAACGCTTTTTGGCATATGGTTAATGCGATTATCGATTCGATAACCGACTGATTGTACTAACAAGAAGAGGAAATAGACAAGGAAATTAGTCTAGTTAGGAAGAAACGCAAACTTCTCCATCAATCAAAAAAACGAAATCCAAACTCACATTTGGAGCAAAAAATTCAATCCTTTTCCCGTCCTCGTTCTCACTATTCAAAAAACTTGCCTTCAAGTGACTCCAGCTCCCCCTCCTATCAACATCTCTACAGGACAATGGCGACGAAAGTAGATCTCAAAAAAATTTATTCAGAAGCGAAAAATAAGAGGATAAATCCGGAAGAAAAGGCAAAATTGGTTGACCCAATTCCGGGAAAACCGGGATGTGTGGAGCTTTTAGCGCACATTCGGCATGCGGTCGACACCGTTCTTTTCTCTGAAGTTAAGTTCCTGAATGATTCAACTGTTTTAGATCTCGCTATGGTTGAAGTGTACAAGGCGATAAATTGGCCCAAAGAACATAAGGAACAAGAGGAACATTGCATTTTCTTTGTAAAAAATTTTGCTAAAGAGGTCAAATATTGGGTAAACAACAAGCGGTCGTATGTTACCCAGCGCATGAGAAACGTGTATATTGATCGTAGGAAAGATGCCAACAACGATCATCCGGCAATCACTAAAGAACATCTGCAGCAAATTTGCAACAGGGACGAGAATGCACCGGCCAAAATTTTTGTCTGGTGGGTAGGAACATTTATGTCAATGGCTTGATGTAAAGTGAGGTTGGTGGGTGCAGAAGGACGTTGATGAAAAGCGGGAAAATCTAATGCAGCAATTTCCTCGCAATCTCTAAATCCTCCGTCTGTTACAATACCTGTGGCACCTCTTATCATAAGCCTAGTAATAAGTATTGATCCGGCTGAAGCTGCTCTGGGATCATTTCTACTGTCTATTACCAGAACAGACCCTTTAGGGCACGTTTCTACAGCAACACGCTGAGGATGACTATGATCTTTAAAAACAGAAATAGGATTTAAGTCTTCTCTTGCGGGAATATACCTTAATGTAAATGCCTCTCCAATGATGTTAGATTTCTTATAATTTATTGGATGTACATTTTGAATATATTGATTTTTAAAACCACGCTTAAAGAGACACGTGGCTATGGTAGCTGTACTAATTTTTGACAATCTTACTTGGTCATTTTCATTTAAGGTTCCCATCTTTTTTAGTTAAATAATTACGCTTTTGCTTGTTTGGTATACAAATATATGTATATTTGGTAAACCAAATTGGTAAACCAGATTGGAAAACCAATTAATTCAATAAATGAAATCACTAAAAACATATTTAAAACTCCTCTTTTTAAGCTTTTTGGTTCTCACATTTTATTCTTGTACTTCTTCTGAAGTTAATGATGGAAATGTTGAAATTGTAATACCAGATAATGTGGATCCTGAAGAAGAGGAAGAAGAATCTACATCATACGCCAATATCGATTTTTCGCACTGGAAGGTTACACTTCCTGTAGATGAAAATAACAATGGTAGTCCGGACGAATATCAACCAGCTCAACTTGTCAACTACGGTTATCAGTCCTTAGAAGCTGTTCAACCGTTTATGTATGATGACACAGATGATATTTCATTGGTCTTTTACACTTATCCTGATGTGAGCACCACTAATAGTACTTATTCCAGAACTGAGTTGCGTGAACTTATTAATCCTGACAATTCTAGAGAAAATTGGACCTTATTAGAAGGAGGGGAAATGTTAGGTAGATTGAAAGTCGCAGATGTATCTGAAAATTTGGAATCTAGTGATGATTTTCATAAAGTCATTGTTATGCAAATTCATGGAATAATCTCTGAAGAAGATATGGATACCTATGGATTCAGTGGTAATAATGGACCACCATTAATTAAAATTTACTGGAAAGATGGGTACGTTTGGTGTCATAAAAAATCTTTAGTAGATGAGTCTACATCTGGAGATGATCTTTATGATGTGTATAATGGAACTTGGGCAGATATTAAAGTAAATTTAGGTTATGTTGGATATGAAAGCTTTGATTTTAGAATTACGGCCTCAGACGCCAGAATAGAAGTACAACTTAATGATGACGAACCCTATATTTATGAAGATATAAGCCTAGAAAAATGGCCATTTGAAAATTATTTTAAAGCAGGTAATTATTTAACAACAACACATGATAATGCTTACTCTTATGTTAAATATTATAGCCTCGTTATAACGCATTAATTAACTACAACTAAAACTAAATAGTATGAAAACAAAATTACTTTTTACAAGACAAAGTCCCTTATTAATATGTACTCTATTGGTGTATGGTCTATGTTTAAATTATGGATGGAGTCAAAACCTCATGTTAAACCCAACCTGCGATGATCATGGAACAGCTCCAGGAAGCATGGGCAGTACTACAGATAATGCAGATGCTTATGACCTAACACCTAATAACAACATTAAAGATGAAGTTACTGGAATAGATGTGCCAAGTCCGTACCAGGCTATCTGGGATAATGATGCTTTAGGAGGTTGGCTCGAAGATTTCTACAATGGCGGATCAGGGGTAGATGAGCAGCCGGGATCTACAAGTAGTGGTGCAGGAGGCACAAGAGGAGTTAAATTATATATGGATACAAGCCCAAATCTTCCAGGAGTGTGTACACGTCGTATATATCAGAAAGTTGAAGGCCTTACAATAGGTCTGGATTATACATTTGCTGTTGATTCTCGTTCGGAGGCAATGGGAACACCTTCAGAAGTATACCTGTTAAATACTGAAATTGCTGATGAAGTTGGGATTAATGCCAATGGAGGTGCTGATTCAAGTGTTGACGGATTTATGACTATCTCTGATGACTTTAATTCTGATAGCAGTGTGTTCACCAATAATTCAGTCACTTTCACTGCTTCAAATACATTTGTAGTAGTATATATTAGATCTTTAAATTCTGTGGATGGTGATACTGAAGTATTTTATGATAATTTTTCACTTACTGAAGAAGCACTATCTGTTAATGATTTTTCATCTTCCAGTTTCAAAGTATATCCTAATCCGGCAAATGATATAATATCAATTGCATCGAATAATTCAGTGATAGATTCTATCGAAATTTTTGACATTCTTGGAAAAAAGGTCTTTAGCAATAATGAGGCTACCGATAAAATAAATGTATCCAACCTCCGATCAGGAGTTTATATCATGAACATTAATGCCGAAGGCAGGAAGTTTGCCAAAAAACTAATCATTGAGTAAGTAAGTTTTTCATATATCAAGAAGGTCTTTTTGTTTCTAAAAAGACTTTCTTGGTCTAAATAGGCAAATATAAATCCTGAAAATAAAGTAGAATTGATTTATTTATTATTTCAAAATATAAATA
>CAYZKX010000249.1:0-3557 GCA_964479055.1 uncultured Flavobacteriaceae bacterium | reverse complement strand
GATATGTTTTGTCTAATTCTTCCGAAAGATTACGATCATCTACATTAACATCAATATCAATCATAGTAAATTGACAAGGATGTTCGTATCCAGCGGCATGTGTGACTTCAATAAATTCTTTTCTAAAGGTTTTAAAATATTGGGCCAATCGCTCTGATTTAAGTGGAATATTTATACCGTTTTGAAGCCATTTATTTTGCGTGGCCACGCCACTTGGACATCGGTTTGTATGGCAAACCTGTGCCTGTATACAACCAATACTCATCATGGCTTCCCTGGCCACATTAATGACGTCAACACCCATGGCAAAGGCCATAGCCGCTTTTGCTGGAAATCCCAATTTACCACTACCTATAAAAACAATATGTTCTGTTAAACCATGACGCTGGAATAGGCGATAAAGATCACTAAATCCATAAACCCAAGGCAATGAAACGTGATCGGCAAAACTTGGTGGTGCCGCACCAGTACCACCTTCGCCACCATCAACGGTAATAAAATCTGGTCCACGATTTGTTTTTTTCATGATCTCGGCCAATTCTTCCCATTGGTTTAACTTGCCTATAGCTGCTTTAATTCCCACTGGCAGGCCGGTGGCTTCAGCTAAGGTCTCAACAAAATCAACCAATTCTTGTACGTTACTAAAGGCTGAATGATTTGGTGGTGACAATACATCTTTACCCATCTCAACACCTCGAATTTCTGCAATTTCTTTGGTGATCTTTGCTCCAGGAAGTACACCACCTTTACCTGGTTTGGCCCCTTGAGAAAGTTTAACTTCAATCATTTTCACAAATGGATTCTTTTCAACCAGTTCGATCAATTTTTCTAACGAAAAATTACCTTCTTTATCGCGCACACCAAAATAGCCTGTGCCTATATGAAATACAACGTCCCCACCATTAGAATGATAAGGTGATAATCCACCTTCACCTGTATTGTGGTAAGCACGAGCCAACTTTACGCCTTTATTCAATGATTCAATAGCCTTCGCGGAAAGCGAACCAAAACTCATGGCAGAAACATTAATTATAGAAGCTGGTCGGTACGGTCGCTTGCGCTTGTGATATTGGCCAATGATCTTGGCACAAGGCAAAAAGCTCTTATCTGAAGCATTTGGATGATCCTTACCAATCTTATAGGGCATCATGGCATTATTGATAAAAATATGCTGATGGGCGTAAATGTCCCTATCGGTACCAAAACCTTCGTAGTTATTTTCTTTTTTTGATGAGGCGTATATCCAACTACGCTCTATACGATTAAAAGGGAGTTCTTCACGATTGTTCGCTACAAAATACTGACGAATTTCAGGACCAATACTTTCTAACAGATACCGCAAGTGGCCAATAACAGGGAAATTATGGCTTATGGTATGGTGTTTTTGAATAAAAATATCTCTAATAGCTATTAGAGCTAATACGATAATGACCCATAGCCACAATGGAATATTCGACAAAACATCCAAAAACTGATCCATACTAAATTAATTTCCTAGATAATCCAGACTCATTTGTACAAAGGTCTTCACGCCTAACAACAGTCCGTCTTCATCAATATAGAAATCTGGTGTATGATGTGGGAAGGGTTGCGTATTTCCGGGTGTCATGCCTCCTAAAAAGAAATAAACGCCAGGCACTTCTTTTTGAAAGAAAGAAAAGTCCTCTGCTCCAGTAATAGCATTTATTACATGTACATTTTCTTTTCCTGCCGATGCTTCCAATGATGGCACCATTTGAGCTGTAAGATCAGGGTCGTTAAACGTTATAGGATAACCTTCATCTATTGAAATGGTGGCTTCGGCACGATATGCTGCTGCGATAGCTGGAACCATTTCACGCATGCGCTTATGAATGTGTTGTTGCATACCTTCATCAAGGGTACGTAAAGTACCGATCATTTGTGCCGACTCAGGGATTATATTACTTCTTACACCACTGGAAATCTTCCCAATTGACAATACAACAGCATCTTGTGTTAAAGGCATTTCACGACTTACTAGCGTCTGCAAACCGTCAATGATTTTTGCACTTACCATGATAGGATCAATGCCTCCCCAAGGCATTGAACCATGGGTTTGTTTACCTTTTACGTTGATTTCGAAACTATTAACTGCAGCCATTATACCACCTGACCTGTAGGATATGGTATTTATAGGTTGACCTGAGCTAATATGTAACCCGAAAATGGCGTCGACATCAGGATTCTTTAATACACCTTCTTCAACCATTAGTTTTGCACCACCTTCTTCACCAGGAGGCGCGCCTTCTTCTGCGGGTTGAAAAATAAACTTAATTGTGCCATGTATCTTATCAGTATTCTTAGACATAATTTCAGCAACTCCCATTAATATGGCGACATGAGTATCATGGCCACACGCATGCATTACAGGTACTTCTTCGCCTCTAAATTCTCCTACAGCAGTGGACTTGAATGGTAGATCAGCACGTTCTTTTACAGGTAATCCGTCCGTATCAGCCCGAAGAGCTAGTACTTTTCCAGGGTGATCACCTTTTAGAATACCAACAACACCAGTATGTGCAATTCCCGTTTGTACTTCCATCCCTAAAGCAGTTAAATGCTCTGCAATTTTTTCAGCAGTTTTAAATTCCCTATTTGAGAGTTCAGGATTTTGATGGAAATGTCTGCGCCATTCAATTACCTTAGGTTCAATATCAGTAATATCTTTATCGAGTCCGTGTTGAGCTGGCAATACACAAAAAGATAACAATGCCAGTGCGAATACAAAATGTTTCATTAGTTAGTGTTTATAGTTTTAAGTATGTAAATCCGTTATTTTCATATTGTAAAAAAGTGGTCATCGCCGACAAGGCGAACTTGATATTTTTATCGGCATTAGCTTTGGTTATTTGACGCTTGGCTGCAGTTTGTCCACATATAATCACTTCACCTCCAGCATTTACCAACTCCTCTATCAAAGGCAGATTGGGGTTTTCAACACCAAATTTTTCCTTATAGGCTTCATTGGTAAGTACGTCCTGCCATGCACCGCCATGTATAACCACTGCTACCTCCAAATTTTCTACAGGGACTCCAGCGCCTGCGTGCATATTTAAAAATCGAGCAGCCGTTGCAATACTTTTATTCACTTCACTTCTGTCATTGGATGAAGAAGCAACGTCGAGTATTAATTTATATTTGATATTAGGATCTACTTTGATATCTGGATTGACAACAGGATAGGTAGGTCCGTAATCTTTTACGACAGTACCCTTAACCTTTTCAGTTTGTGATTCAGCAAAATAAACTACACAAATCATTAAAAGGCTAAACAGGAAGAATTTTCTCATAAATTAGCATAATTGAAGGTTAAAGATATTTAATTTTTATGAATCTAACGGTTCCCTTTAGATTGTTTATAAGTATTACTTTTTATGCAGAAAAATGTAGTAGACATTGGCTAAATTCACAGTCTTAAATTAGCGCATTTGGATTCGTTTTTAAAGCAGTTAAATGAGGCCCAATTAGCACCAACTTTGCAAAAGGATGGTGCTATGATTGTGATTGCAGGCGCTGGGTCTGGAAAGACAAGGGTG
>CAYZKX010000248.1:0-3593 GCA_964479055.1 uncultured Flavobacteriaceae bacterium | reverse complement strand
CCTTGATGAAAATGGAATGATTAGAATTGGTGCAGAGATCAAGCCTGGTGATATATTAATTGGAAAAATCACACCTAAAGGGGAAAGTGATCCTACTCCAGAAGAGAAATTATTGCGTGCCATCTTTGGTGATAAAGCTGGCGATGTAAAAGATGCATCATTGAAAGCTTCACCATCGTTACAAGGTGTTGTAATTGATAAGAAATTATTTGCCAGAGCAATTAAAGACAAGCGAAAGCGTGCAAAAGACAAAGAGGATATCGCTCAATTGGAAGCAATTTACGACAAGAAATTTGATGAACTCAAGTCAATTCTTGTTGAAAAACTGTTTGCAATTGTTGGTGGAAAGACTGCTCAAGGTGTATTTAATGATCTAGGTGAGGAAGTATTCCCTAAAGGAAAGAAATTTACCCTTAAAATGTTAAATGCAGTAGATGATTACGCGCATTTAGTTTCTGGTAAATGGAGTACTGATAAGCACATCAACAAACTTGTTTCTGAATTGATTCACAATTACAAGATCAAAGAAAATGATCTTCAAGGATCATTACGTCGCGAAAAATTCACGATCTCAGTTGGTGATGAGCTACCATCAGGTATTATTAAATTGGCAAAAGTCTATATCGCCAAGAAGCGTAAGCTTAAAGTAGGTGATAAAATGGCGGGACGTCACGGTAACAAAGGTATTGTGGCTAGAATAGTTCGTCAGGAAGATATGCCTTTCCTTGAAGATGGAACACCTGTTGATATTGTATTGAATCCTCTTGGTGTACCATCGCGTATGAACATAGGTCAGATCTATGAGACCGTTCTTGGTTGGGCTGGTCAAAAACTAGATAAGAAATATGCGACTCCAATTTTTGACGGTGCAACATTAGATCAAATTAATGAATACACTAATGAAGCTGGAGTGCCATTATTTGGTCATACCCATTTATATGATGGAGGTACTGGTGAGCGCTTTGATCAAGCTGCTACTGTTGGTGTGATCTATATGTTGAAATTAGGACATATGGTAGATGACAAGATGCATGCCAGATCAATTGGACCATATTCATTGATTACGCAACAACCACTTGGTGGTAAAGCACAATTTGGTGGACAACGTTTTGGTGAGATGGAAGTTTGGGCGCTGGAAGCCTATGGTGCTTCAAGTACACTGCGTGAAATCTTAACGGTTAAATCGGATGACGTTATTGGTAGAGCCAAGACGTATGAGTCGATTGTTAAGGGTGAACCAATGCCTGAACCAGGCTTACCTGAATCTTTCAATGTATTAATGCATGAGTTGAAAGGTCTAGGTTTAGATATTAGATTAGAAGAATAGATACAACATAACAAATTCATTATCATCCATATATTATGGCAAGAAAACAAGATAAGAATACAGTACAGAGATTTAATAAAATCTCAATTGGTTTAGCATCTCCAGAATCTATTTTGGCTGCTTCTAGAGGAGAAGTGTTAAAACCAGAAACAATTAATTATAGAACACATAAACCAGAACGGGATGGCTTATTTTGTGAGCGTATTTTTGGTCCAGTTAAAGATTATGAATGTGCGTGCGGTAAGTACAAGCGTATTCGTTATAAAGGGATTGTGTGTGATAGATGTGGGGTAGAAGTTACCGAAAAGAAAGTGCGTCGTGATCGTGTGGGTCACATCAACCTTGTGGTACCAGTAGCACATATTTGGTATTTCCGCTCTTTACCTAATAAAATAGGATATCTTCTTGGATTACCATCTAAGAAGTTAGACATGATAATCTATTATGAGCGTTATGTTGTAATTCAACCTGGTATAGCAAAGAATGCTGAAGGTGAAGACCTTCAAAAAATGGATTTCTTAACGGAAGAAGAATACCTTAATATTATGGAGACGCTTCCTCAGGAAAACCAATATTTAGATGATTCTGATCCTGAGAAGTTTATTGCAAAAATGGGAGCAGAATGCTTAATTGAATTATTGTCGAGAATCAATCTTGATGAATTATCATTTGAGCTGCGCCATAAAGCGAATAACGAAACGTCTAAACAGCGTAAAACGGAGGCCTTAAAAAGATTGCAAGTTGTAGAGGCGTTTAGAGATGCTGCTAAAAATCGTGAAAACAATCCTGAGTGGATGATCATGAAAGTAGTACCTGTAATTCCACCTGAATTACGACCGCTAGTGCCACTTGATGGAGGACGTTTTGCGACTTCAGACCTCAACGATCTTTACCGTCGAGTAATTATTCGTAACAATCGTTTGAAGCGTTTAGTTGAGATCAAAGCTCCTGAAGTAATCTTGCGTAATGAAAAACGTATGTTACAGGAATCGGTAGATTCGTTATTTGATAATACACGTAAGTCGTCTGCTGTAAAAACAGATTCTAACAGACCACTTAAATCATTGTCTGATTCACTTAAAGGTAAGCAAGGACGATTCCGTCAAAACTTACTAGGAAAACGTGTTGATTATTCTGCACGTTCAGTAATTGTGGTTGGACCAGAATTAAAATTATACGAATGTGGATTGCCAAAAAATATGGCAGCTGAATTATACAAACCTTTTGTGATTAGAAAACTCATTGAAAGAGGAATTGTAAAAACGGTAAAGTCTGCTAA
Organism: uncultured Flavobacteriaceae bacterium; assembly: GCA_964479055.1. GTDB lineage: Bacteria > Bacteroidota > Bacteroidia > Flavobacteriales > Flavobacteriaceae > CAYZKX01. Next base: position 987 of record CAYZKX010000248.1, on the reverse strand, counting down.
AAAGATTATTGATAAAAGAGAACCGGTAGTATGGGATATCTTGGAAAATGTACTAAAAGGACATCCAGTACTTTTAAATCGTGCTCCTACGCTTCACAGATTGGGTATTCAAGCTTTCCAACCAAAGTTGATTGAAGGTAAAGCCATTCAACTTCATCCATTAGTATGTACGGCTTTTAATGCCGATTTTGATGGTGACCAGATGGCTGTGCATTTACCATTGGGCCCTGAAGCGATTCTAGAGGCGCAATTACTTATGTTGGCTTCTCATAATATCTTGAATCCTGCAAATGGTTCTCCAATTACAGTACCTTCTCAGGATATGGTATTAGGGTTATACTATATGACCAAAATGCGTAAGTCGACTCCTGAAGTGCCTGTGAAAGGTGAAGGATTGACATTCTATTCTCCAGAAGAGGTAGTAATCGCTTACAATGAGAAGCAAGTAGATCTTAACGCATCTATTAAAGTAAGAACTGTAGACTTGAATGAAGAGGGTACATTGTCAAAAAAGATCATTGAAACGACTGTAGGTCGGGTATTATTTAACGAAAAGGTTCCAGAAAGAGCTGGATATGTTAATGAAGTATTGACCAAAAAGTCATTAAGAGATATTATTGGTAATATTCTTAAGGTAACAAGTGTTCCAGAAACGGCCTTGTTCCTTGATGAAATTAAAGATCTAGGGTATAAGTTTGCATTCCAAGGTGGTTTGTCATTTAGTTTAGGGGATATTATTATTCCTCAAGAAAAGCAAAGCATGATCGATGGTGCCAACAAACAAGTTGATGGTATCATGATGAACTATAACATGGGTCTTATCACCAATAACGAACGTTATAATCAGGTTATTGATATATGGACGTCTACCAATGCGATGTTGACCGAATTGGCGATGAAGCGAATCCGTGAAGATCAACAAGGGTTCAACTCTGTGTACATGATGTTGGATTCCGGTGCGAGGGGTTCGAAAGAACAGATTCGTCA
>CAYZKX010000247.1:0-3596 GCA_964479055.1 uncultured Flavobacteriaceae bacterium | reverse complement strand
GCAGAGAGGAAGGGATTCGAACCCTCGATACGCTTTTGACGTATACACACTTTCCAGGCGTGCGCCTTCGACCACTCGGCCACCTCTCTAATTATAATGTCATCTCCCCTCTTAAATCCGTTTCAAATGCCCTTTTAAACTCCCGTTTATTAAGATCTTGATTTAACAAATACATACATTTAGCCAGTGCGGCTTCAGTAGTAATATCCTTACCAGAGATCACACCTATTTTTTTCAATTGGGTACTGGTTTCATACTGACCCATGATAACACTGCCTCCTGAGCATTGGGTCACATTAACAATATGTACACCTTTTTTTATACAACCTTCCAACAAGTCGATAAACCATTTTCGACTAGTAGTATTCCCAGCACCAAAAGTTTCTATAACTACACCCTCCAAACCCGGTATGCTCAACATGGTCTCTAATGCCGTTTTAGTAATGCCCGGATACAGTTTAATAAGAACAACATTAGTATTTAAATTTTTATGAACGATCAATTTTTTACTAGAATTGACTTTGAGTAAATGCTCATGGTCAACTTTCAAATGCACCCCAGATTCAGCCAATGGTGGATAATTCATTGAAGCAAAGGCCTCGAAATGTTCGGCGTTGATCTTTGTTGTGCGATTGCCTCGATATAATTTATATTCAAAATACAAGCAAACTTCACGAATAACTGGTCTATTTCTATGTTGCAATGAGGCTATTTGTATGGAAGTGATCAAGTTCTCCTTAGCATCAGTTCTCAAGTCACCAATTGGTAATTGCGATCCTGTAATAATTACTGGCTTGGCTAAATTTTCTAACATAAAACTTAAAGCAGAAGCAGTATAACTCATAGTGTCACTACCATGAAGCACAACAAAGCCATCAATTTGTGTATAGTTGCTTTCAATTATTTCTGCAATCTCAACCCAATAATTGGGATTCATGTTCGACGAATCTATGGGCTCTGGAATTGAATTGGTCTCAATATCACAATCTAACAAGTGCAGTTCAGGGATTTTAACAAGGATATTATTAAAATTAAAAGCACGTAACTCGCCCGACTTTGGATTTTTAATCATTCCAATCGTTCCACCTGTATAGATCAATAGAATACGTACCTTATTCATGACTAAATATTAAATACAGCTTTCGAGTTAGCTGTTGTAATCTCTGCAATCCTCTCGATTGGCAAATTATAAATTTCAGACAACTTATTAAGCACATTAATGATATAACTGCTTTCATTTCGTTTACCACGATAAGGAACAGGCGCCAAATATGGCGCATCAGTCTCTAATACAATATGTTTGATATCAATTTGATTCAAAAATTGATCGATTTTGCCATTTTTAAAGGTTACAACACCACCAATCCCGAGCTTCATATTAAAGTCTATTGCTCTTTGAGCCTGTTCTATTGTACCTGTAAAACAATGAAATATACCATAAAGGTCCTCTCCTCTTTCTGTTTCCAAGACATCAAAAATTTCTTCAAACGATTCTCTACAATGAATCACAATTGGAAGTCCTTTTCTTTTAGCCAGTTGGATTTGTTTTTTAAATGCATCTTGTTGCATACTCAAGGTTGACTTATCCCAATAGAGATCGATCCCAATTTCACCAACTGCGTAAAATGAACGCGCTTCAAAAAGTTGTTCTACATGAGCTAATTCTTCTTTATAGTTCGATTTAACCGAAGTAGGATGCAATCCCATCATCAAAAATACATGATCAGGATACTCTTTCTCCAAATGCAACATGGCCTCCGTATATGTTGAATCAATTGCTGGAATAAAAAATCTTGATACTCCCGATTCTATAGCGCGCTGTATCATCAATGGCCTATCATCATCAAATAATTCACTATAGAGATGTGTATGTGTATCGGTAATGATCATTTGGCAAAAGTACACTTTTGATCACTATATTTGAAACACAAAGTTGCTAGTAGTGGATTTACAATCGTTTTTACTCAATCAGGATTATACCAAGATCAAATTACATCTCACAAAAACCAATCATTTTGAGATCATTGCCAAGATCAATGGTGTCAAAGGTCGATTTATTGTTGACACAGGTGCATCTAATTCATGCGTTGGCCTAGACGCATTCGAGAATTTCAAGTTAGAGGGCAAAGCCTCTGATATAAAAGCTGCTGGTGCCGGATCAAGTGAAATGGAAACTATGATGTCAGTCGCCCAAACTGTAAGTATAGGTGGATGGAAACAACAAAAAGTAGCGTTGATATTATTTAATTTAGTACATGTGAATACTGCCCTTGCTGCACATAATGCAAATCCAGTACATGGGATAATAGGTGCTGATCTTTTAAGAAAAGGAAAGGCAATTATTGACTATGATAAGAAATACCTCTACCTAAAATTATAGTTCTAAAGCTTTTTTAACATCGTTATCCATCAATAGTTCAACTGGGTTCTCCAGTGCTTCCTTAACTGCAACTAAAAACCCAACCGATTCTCGCCCATCAATAATTCTATGGTCATAAGATAACGCCACATACATTATTGGTCTGATTTCGACCTTGCCATCAATCGCTACAGGTCGTTCTACAATATTGTGCATTCCTAGAATTCCACTTTGAGGTGGATTGATAATAGGTGTAGATAACATACTTCCAAACACTCCACCATTAGATATGGTAAAGGTTCCTCCAGTCATTTCATCAACTGTAATTTGACCATCACGTGCACGGATGGCTAATCGTTTAACTTCAGATTCGACTCCTCTAAAAGTTAAATTTTCCGCATTTCTTATAACTGGAACCATTAAGCCTTTAGGTCCTGAAACCGCTATACTAATATCACAAAAATCATAGCTCACCATTTCCTTACCATCGATCATGGAATTCACTGCAGGAAACTCCTTTAAGGCACGAACAACGGCTTTTGTAAAAAAGCTCATAAACCCAAGGCTCACCTCATGCTTTTCCTTAAAGGTCTCTTTATATTCTTTACGCAACGCAAAAATAGGCGACATGTCCACTTCATTAAAGGTGGTTAGCATGGCTGTTTCATTCTTTGCAGAAACTAGTCGCTCAGCCACTTTTCGTCTAAGCATTGAAAGTTTAGATCGTGTAACACCTCGTCCATCAGTGTTCACAGCCTGACCCATGGATGGTACAGCTTTAACGGCATCTTCCTTGGTTATTCTACCATCTATTCCAGTACCATTTACTTGAGACGGATCAATATCCTTTTCTGCTAATATTTTCTTAGCCGCTGGACTCGCAGTTCCAGTAGCATACGTTTGTGACGTCACCGAAGCTGGTGCAGATGTCGCTACTTCCTGATTGGTTACTTCTACTTTTTCATCCTTCTTTTCGGTTTCCAACCCTTCTGGTTTTTCGGCTGCAGTATCAATTAAACAAACTACTTCGCCCACAGCTACAGCATCGCCCTCTTCAGCTTTTAGAGTGATAACTCCACTGGCTTCTGCTGGTAGTTCTAATGTTGCTTTATCACTATCGACCTCAGCAATTGCCTGATCCTTCTCTACATAGTCTCCATCAGCTACTAACCATTCTGCTATTTCAACTTCTGTTATAGACTCGCCTGGTGAAGGCACTTTCATTTCTAAAACCATA
>CAYZKX010000246.1:0-3605 GCA_964479055.1 uncultured Flavobacteriaceae bacterium | reverse complement strand
ATTTTTTGACGCAGGAATCTCCCAAATTAAATTGGGAAATACGCGTTTAAATAAACCAGGTGTTTTTACAGGTGCAACCCTCAACTTTTATTGTGTTGTATCGACTTCAATAGCGCCACTATCCACTGGGATATCTGGATCTGTTTTTGGTGTTGGTGGTACTTCTTCTAAATCGTCGGCACCAATAAAATGACTGAATAATTTAAGATGATCGTTAAATGTTTGCATTTCTTGTTCAACAAATGATGAATCCTTATCATTTAAAATCAGTACATCTACCAAGGCACGATAGCGCTCAATATCGACGTATATTTCTTCAAAGTAACGATCTTGATTTTCATAAGTCAATCCGCTATAATATTTTAGGTTTTCCTGATACTTAATAGCAACATCCTTAAAGAGTTGTCTTGCCTTATCCACATTACCTACATCATAATATGCAATAACATATGGCTCTAGAAGGGTATAATACCCAAAAGTATTAACAGGCATATTTTCCATGGCCATATCGGCAATTTCCTCAGCTTTATCTAATTGCTCCTCATTGATAAGTGTTTCAATGAGACGTGCCAAATTGCCGCGATAGGTGATACCATTTTTGCGTGTTTCGACATCATGATAAATATCAGGACTACCACTATTACCCCAGTCCCAATCCTTAACTAGATTATACATTAATTCACTATCAACACGACCCATATCAAAAGGATTGGCTTTGTCAATAGGAGTACGTATTGGAACCAATTTATAGCACATACCATCCAATTGTAGATAGTCTTTCATCCAGATGTAGTCATCATTACCAAAGGCACCTCCTGTAAAATAAATTGGACGTTCCCAATTATTGTTGGCCACAATATCCAACATTAAAAGTCTATTTTTTAGGACACTACCATCGGTGATTTTGAAGACCAAGGTATCTTCTATTTTATCAGCATCTTTGGGTTTAACAAGGCCGTGTTTAAGGACGGCTTCTTTGTTTACAGGAACACTCACATATTCAGTTGGTAAATAATTGGTGTTCACGTAACTGTCAGGATAGCGGCTTACATCTTCACCTTGTTGTTGCAAGAAGTTTTTGTATTTGAAACGAGGGTCTTCGCTAGTCATGAAATCCAATACAGTATTTATATCCAAAGTGTCGTCAGTAATCGCATTTTTGATGATATAATCACGCGTTCCAAACCGATATTGCTCATGTGTTAATCTGGATGGAATAGGATCACTCTCGTATGCTTTTCTCTTCATTTGATCAATATACCAGTCGGTTTGGAATAGACTGGTATTCACTACTCTAACATCGGTTCGAATACCTTCTATTTCCTGAGCATACCATAGCGGGAAAGAATCGTTATCACCAATTGAAAATAAAATGGCATTGGGTGCGCAGGATTCCAGATACTTCTTTGCCATAGCATGGGCTGTGCGTCTACCGGATCGGTCATGGTCATCCCAATTATTGGAAGCTAGAATTCCAGGCACAAGCAATAAACACACTATGGTTAGTGCTGGAACCGTAAGTTTATGCTTAAATCTGGAAAGTACCGTATAAATGCCATAAACTCCAAAACCTATCCAAATAGCAAAAACATAAAAACTACCAACTACTGAATAATCCCGTTCTCTAGGTTCAAAAGGTCGGACGTTGGTATAGAATTGAATGGCCATCCCAGTAAACAAAAAGAACACCAAAAGTACCCAAAACCACTTTCTATTAGTATTGAATAAAAAGAAGAAGCCTATTAAACCCAAAATTAATGGAAGGAAGTAGTACGTGTTCCTGGCTTTGTTATTTAAAACATCAGTTGGCAGATTGTCTTGGCTCACCCCAAGAAAAGACTCGTCTATTGGTTTTATTCCACTAATCCAATTTCCATGATTGTCATATTTACCTTGTATATCATCTTGACGACCAGTGAAATTCCACATAAAATAGCGCCAATACATATAACCAAATTGGTATTCAATCATGTAGAACAAATTGTCAAGAAATGTTGGTTTTTCAACATCGATGTACTGTCCAAATTGTCTCAAAAATTGATTGTAATCATCAAAATCAACTAGACCCTGAGCCATCTGAGTCTTAAAATCGGTAGTGATCCGACGTAATTCATTTTCCATGCGATACTCCGGCTTGATCTCAAAGTTGAGATATCCAGAAAACAGTTTCACATAGTTTTCAGCATGCTCCGCACTCCACATTCTAGGTAGTAAAGAAGCATGATCAGAATTATAATTTTGAAGTGCATTCTTGTAGTCATTTACAATAATGTACTCACCATTTTCGAGATCTCTTTCGTATTTTGGTTTATCATCTTTATATGGATTTTCGTCATCTAAACCAGCATATTGATCCGTAAACTGCGGCCCATAGAATAAATACGTCTTTGGGTATTGTTCTAAATTATAGTACGCCAATAATTCTCTAGCACTGGAAGGATCATTCTCATTAATTACAACTTCAGCATTTGCTCTAATAGGAAGCATTAGCCAAGATGAAAATCCAATGAAAATAAAAAGAATACATAGTATAATGGTGTTAGCTAGTGGCAATTGTTTTTCACGCGTTTTCTTTAATCCAAAATAGAATAGGCCGATAAATAAAATACCACAAATTACCGTCCCTGAGTGAAATGGAAGTCCAAAATTATTGACTAATGTCACTTCCATCCAACTGAATATTTTTAAGGTAGTTGGTAAAAGTAATTTGAAGATAAAAGCCAAAATACCTACCACTACCACATTGGCAATTATGAAGTTTTTGACCGTAATAGTTTTATAGTTTTTGAAGTAATAAATAAGACCTATAGCAGGGATGGTCAATAATCCCATAAAATGGACTCCAAAAGACAGACCTACAATAAACATAATTAGAATTAACCACCGATTACCTCGTGGTGTATTCATATCACTCTCCCAGCGTAATCCTAAATAGAACAGTACTGCCATTATTAAAGTGGCCATGGCATAAACCTCGGTTTCAACCGCATTGAACCAAAATGAATCTGTGAAGGTGAATGCCAAACTTCCAACTAAGGCAGATCCTAGAATAGCTTGAGCTTGACTTCCTGTTGGTACATTAGTTTTTGAAACTAGTTTGCGCAACAAGAGACTAATAGACCAGAACATGAATAGAATGGTAAATGCACTTGCTACTGCGCTCATCATGTTTAGCATGAAACCAACCTGAGCTGGATCTAGGGCAAACATAGAGAAAAAGGCACCTAACATTTGAAACAATGGTGCTCCAGGAGGATGACCTACTTGTAATTTAGCAGAGGTTAAAATATACTCTCCAGCATCCCAAAAACTAACAGTGGGTTCTACTGTTAAACCATAGGTCAATAGCGCAATTGCGAAAACTGACCAAGCCAAAATGGTATTCCATTTCCTGAAAGCATGTTCTGTCATAAACGAATATTAAATTATTCGAGGCGAATTTAATAATAATTAACGTACACCTAAACTTTTTAAGTAAACGTTAAGTAATAGCTCTTATTTTGTGTAAAAAGTTTGTGCAAATAAAGTTTTGTTCTAAATTTGCAAACTCTTTAAGGTAATGGCCTATGGTGTAACTGGCAACACGTCTGGTTTTGGTCCAGAAG
>CAYZKX010000245.1:0-3642 GCA_964479055.1 uncultured Flavobacteriaceae bacterium | reverse complement strand
TGGATGCATTATTATTAAGTGGGACCTATACAGCAGATGATGATATTGAATTGAACAATGTTATCATGCAAGGTAGTTCAAGCATAGAAATTGAACCCACGCGATCCCTTACAGTCAATGGAAATTTGATATCGAATGGTAATTTAAACCTACAATCGACAGGAGTAGAATATTCAAGTCTCATAGTTAATGGAACTATTTTTGGAGATGCCAATTATAGCAGACATGTAAATAATACTGCCTCCTCTGGTGAAAACGATTTGATTTCTGCACCAGTAACTGGTCAACCATTTGATGAATTTAGGAGCAATAATCCTAATATTCTTTCAAATGGTACTAACACTCTATTCTTATTTGGTCCATTTGATAAAACTTCAGCTACTTATATTTTATATTCCGATACCGCAACCGCGCCTTTACTGGCAGGTGAAGGCTATCGCGCTGCGTCTACCGATGATGGGAATTTTAATTTTACTGGGGTAGTCAATACAGGTAACATAGATGTCAATGTCGAGGTGAACGGACCAGATTTTGTAGAATGGAACTTAATTGGTAATCCTTATCCATCATATCTAAGTTTATCAGCTTTCTTAGCTGCCAATGCCAGTCAATTTGATCCTGATAATTATGGAGTATATGGTTATGATGGTGATGTCACTGATGGTTGGGTAATATGGAATCAAGCGTACTCCGATGCCAACCCTAATGCCATAATTGCACCAGGACAAGGTTTCTTTATCGCCGCTAATGGCGATGGAACTATTTCATTTACACCAGCCATGCGATCGATTGGAAGTGATGATGATTTTATTCCTGGATTCAGTCAAGAAAATACTTCTATTACACACTTAAAACTCAATATGAGTAGTACTTCAAATTCCTATAATACCGATTTTTATTTTACCGACAATGCCTCTTTAGGGTTAGACCCAGGATACGACTCAGGTGATTTTGGCGGAACCTCTCCAAGTTTTGCTGTGTACTCACATCTTGTTCAGGATAATGCAGGCATTGACATGGTTATTCAATCTGTAAGTAATACAGATTTAGAAAATACGGTAGTTATTCCTCTTGGTGTAAATGCTGCTCAAGGACAACAGCTTACATTTAGCGTCACTGAATCTACCCTTCTGCCAGATGTTAATGTGTATTTAGAAGATACAGTAGAAAACACTACAACTTTACTAAATGACACCGATTATGTCTTTACACCTTCTTCTAATTTAAATGGAACTGGACGATTTAATATGCGATTTGAAAAAGAAACACTTTCTGACGGCTACTTTGAATTAAATGAATTAAAAATCTACAATACTAACGAACCCGATGTGCTTGTTGTACGAGGTGAATTAATAGAAGACTCGATATTAAAAATAATTGATATTCAAGGTAGGGTTATTGAATCGCATATTTTAAGTAATGATAGTAGTATTTCACGTATTAGTTTATCAAGCTTAAGCAGTGGCGTCTATATTGTAAAAGTTGAAAACACAATTTTTAGTAAGACTCAAAAAATAGCTGTAAAATAAATGGCCTTTATCTAAGGTTATTATTTTTTATTCAACAGTAATAATTAATTAGTACTTTTGAAACATGAAGAAAAGCTCCAATAAGAATCAAATATCGCGCAAAGAAGCACTCAAAAAAATGGGGAGATATGCGGCGCTTACTGCCGCTGGAACATTTTTGATACTCAATCCTGCAAAAGCCCAACAATCATCACCACCTGATCCAGGAGGAAATCCATTTGGAGTTGATGGTGGTTAACTAATTTTTATTCGATCTTGAAAAATGAGCTAGCTCCAAAATTTATTAAACCTATTGGAGATTTAAATGTGCTGTGGTTTCAAAACTCTAATAACTATGCGGTTTTAGATTCGAATCTGCTTAATATTCTCAATTGTTACATAACGGCCAATCACAAATTTGAATTTTTGGAAAAAATTTCCAATTCATTAAGGATATCGCAAAATGAAGCCTTAAACTATTACAATGACTTATCCGAATTACTGGAATCTAATACTATCTTAGAAAAAGAATCTACTTCTAATTCAATTAGTGATTTAAAACAAGAGCTATCCGTATCGAATATATATAAGATTGGTCAAGAGATTATTAAAATTAATTATGCTTCTGAAGACATTCAAAATCTAATTCATCTTCAATATGCGCATTTAGCTCAAAACAAAACGTCTCAGATTCAGATTAAAAACCATATTTCAATTGATCATAAATCGGAACAACTCCATCTTTATCATAATAAAAAACACATTGATTCATTTTCTCAATCGCATTACCACCTCTTAAAAGGGAAATTAAATATGTTACTATTATGTATCATAACCAAAACAAATGAAAATGATTGGTTAGGTACATTTCACGCTTCTACTATTGGTAATAAAAAAGAAGCCATAATGTTTATAGGACCGTCAGGAAGTGGAAAAAGTACTTTAAGCGCATTAATGAATTCTGAAGGATATGATCTTATTACTGACGATATTACACCATTAAGAGCTTCAGATTTAAATATTTATGAATTTCCTACTGGTATTTCAATGAAGCAAGGCGGGTTTAATACCTTGATAAAATTAAAAAAGGAGCCTAAAACAACTATTGACTATGTTTTAGACTCTTCAAAAGGTCCAATTAAATATGTAGCTCCTCTAAATGCATTCACAGGGCAGCATTTGCCTTGTACTAAAGTGGTTATGGTGAATTATAAAGAAAATTCTGCCAATAATCTTTTAACGATTTCAATTGATACGGCACTCCAAGCATTTATTTCTGATTCTTGGATTTCATCAATTCCAGTCAATGTTCAAGTGTTCTTAAATTGGCTAGAAAGTGCTACATTTTATGCATTGAATTACAATGATAGTAAAACCGGTATGGGCCTTATATCTTCGTTATTTGATTAGTTATATTTATATTAGCCTATATTCTAATGTGCTGGCCATTAAAAGACTAAATTAATAATGTCAATTATCTGTCTTAATAAATGAAAGACATCTATTTTCGATTAAACTTCATTGTATTTCTAATTTTTAATATTGGGTATTGCCAAACCACAATTGTCACAATTGATAGAGAAAATATTATTGGCCCTACTGCTACGGGAAATGACCCATCTATTACATCTATTGGATTAACACGCGGAACAGGAATTTCACTTAGAAGTGGCACAGATTTTTCTTCTGATAGCTGGACTGGTAACTCACAAGCCGAAGCTGAATTCAATAATCAATATTTAGAATGGTCTGTTACTGCTGGAACATTAAATGAAATTAATATTCAAAGTATTGATTTAAGTCTTAGAAGAAATAATAATGGTCCGTCAGAATGGCAATTGTTATATAGTTTAAACGGATTTAACACTTCAGGAGTAGCTGTTAATGCTCCTGTATCAATTAACGGCAATACAGATGTAATAGTCAATATTACAGATCTTGACATAGATTCTGGCGCCAGTGGGGCCATAACTTTTAGACTCTACGGTTGGAATGCGAATAATACAAGTGGTTGGCTAAGAGTTCTTGGACAATCGGACTGGGCTGATTTTGGTATTGTTGATCCTGGCATAAGATTAATTGGTACAATAACACCTACTGGTTCGAATTCTAATGAATCTAATATTGTTTCTAG
>CAYZKX010000244.1:0-3652 GCA_964479055.1 uncultured Flavobacteriaceae bacterium | reverse complement strand
GTGCGAGAACCGAGAATGTTATTTGATTTAACACCCCAATGTGCATTAATAACAGGTGTTGTCATTAACAGAATTGAGCAACAAAATGTAGCAATGTAATTTTTTACCATTAATAGCAATTATTCATTAAACCCTCTTTTACACCAAAACATGTGAGTAAGCTTGCAGTAGATTAAGGGGTCTAGTTAGTTTGCTATTAAATTAAGTTTAAGGTATAATCAAATATATTGAATAAGAATTATGAATTAAAAGATAATCGACAAACTGCAATTTATTCCTTTAAATAACGAGTTAAAAATCATATTTACAGACACTTATAAAAATTCCTAATAGCCATCAAAAAATGTATCTTTGCCCAGATATTTTGAAATAGTTTATGAGTTTACAAAGCACTATATCCAATCAGGTTTTAAAGGCCATAGACACAAAGTTTAGTGTCACCTTGGAATCTGTTGAACTTCAGGCCACACGCAAAGAGTTTGAAGGCGATATAACGGTAGTGGTATTTCCCATGCTTAAACAGATAAGAACCAATCCCGTTCAATTGGGTGAGTTCTTAGGTAATTATCTGGTTGATCATCTTTCTGAGATAGCAGGTTTTAATGTTGTAAAAGGCTTTTTGAATTTGGTGATTTCGGACGCCTATTATCTGCAATTTTTTAATGAAATAAGGACCTTAAGCACTTATGGTTTTCATGATGCTATTGCTGACCAAGCCATGATGGTTGAATATTCGTCACCAAATACCAATAAACCTTTGCATTTAGGACATATTAGAAATGTATTGCTTGGCTATAGTGTATCCGAAATCCTAAAGGCTTCAGGAAAAAAAGTCTATAAAACACAGATCATCAATGATCGCGGCATCCATATATGTAAAAGTATGTTGGCCTGGAAGCTTTATGGTAATGGTGAAACGCCTGAAAGTGGAGGAAAAAAGGGTGATAGATTGGTTGGAGACTATTATGTTAAGTTTGATCAGGAGTATAAAAGCCAAATTCAAGAACTTGTTAACGATGGTATGCCTCAGGATGACGCCGAAAAGAACGCTCCCATTTTGTTAGAGGCTCAAGAAATGTTACGCAGCTGGGAAGCTGGAGATAAGGAGGTTATAGAGCTATGGAAGACAATGAATGGTTGGGTCTATGATGGATTTGATATCACTTATCGCAATTTAGGTGTTGATTTTGATGTACTATATTATGAAAGCGACACGTATTTATTAGGAAAGGAGTTCATTGCTGAGGGCTTAAAAAGTGGCGTATTCTTCACTAAGGATGATGGGTCGGTATGGTGTGATTTGACGGATGAAGGTCTGGATGAAAAAATTGTATTGAGAGCTGATGGTACAGCGGTGTATATGACTCAGGACATAGGTACTGCCATTCAGCGCATTCATGATCATCCCGATGTTGGCGGCATGGTTTACACGGTTGGTAATGAACAAGATTATCACTTTAAGGTATTGTTCCTTATTTTAAAGAAATTAGGTTTTGATTGGGCCAAGAACCTATATCATTTAAGCTATGGGATGGTGGATCTGCCAAGTGGTAAAATGAAAAGTAGGGAAGGCACTGTTGTCGATGCCGATGATCTTATTGTAGAAATGACAAATACAGCTAAAGACATCTCTCAGGAATTGGGTAAGCTGGAAGGCTATACCGATAGTGAGAAAGAAAACATTTATAAAATCATTGGACTAGGAGCACTGAAGTACTTTATTTTAAAGGTCGAACCTAAAAAGAGAATTTTGTTTGACCCTAAGGAGTCGGTTGATTTTCAAGGTAATACAGGTCCCTTTATTCAATATACCTATGCGCGAATTCAAGCCATACTGAGAAAAGCAGATTTTGATTATTCGCGATTAGTTGATGATATCAACTTACATCAAAAAGAGAAGGACCTCATCAAACAGTTAGAACAATTTCCTAACACCATTCAAATGGCTGCTGCCAACTACAGCCCAGCTCTAATAGCTAATTATACCTATGATTTAGTAAAAGAGTTTAATTCGTTTTATCAAAACGTATCCATTTTAGGAGCCACCAATGAAAATGAGCGCGTGTTTAGAGTGCAATTGGCTCATAAAGTAGGTGAAACCATAAAAAGTGCCTTCAGTCTTCTTGGTATAGATGTTCCTGAGCGTATGTAGCTCTATTGCTCTACTTCTCTCTTATGATAGAAAATGCCATTAGTTTAATTTATAGGCAAATCATGTAGGCCGTTAAGGCATCTTTTTCTTTTTTGTTTAATTTTAATTCTAATACAATATTAAAGAATTCAACGGCATCATCTAAGGTTGGCAATCTACCATCATGAAGGTATGGAGGCGAATCTTTAATGCCTCTTAAAGGAAATGTCTTTATAGGACCTTCTGGTCTTCCCTTATAAAATCGTTCTACTTTTAAATCGTGCATATAATCATCGACAAAAGCTGGACCATAGTGACACGTGATGCACTTCGCTTTTCCTTTAAACAAACTTTCTCCATAAAGTTCCTGCTCTGTAGATTTGCTAGGAATTAAATTACCCATAGCATCTAATTTAGGTGCAGGAGGAAAATCTAACATGGCATTAAAATCACCCATTCTATTTGATAATGCCCTTTGTAAACCTCTTTGCCCTATATGCTGTTGCATTCCGGGGTCACCATCAAAATATTCTTCTACCTCAGCAAAATGGTCCATACTTCTAATGGATCGTTTTGACGCTAATTGCATTGCGTTAAAATTACCACGCATCGTTGGTGTGTCAACACGCAATCTAGCTAAATTTGGTCTACTATCAGGGCCCAATTCTATTGCACCGTTGGTATGACCATTGACGTGGCAAGAAAAGCAAGATACACCAGCGCTAGGTTCTATAGTAACTCTATGTGGTGTATGATTGAACCAAGTTGTTGGTGTTGGTGTTAAAAGTTCATTGAGGCCTTCCATTTGTTCTGGAGTAAGTAGGCCATCAAATATTTCGTAATAATTTGCCAGTGTTACTTCTCTTCCCTTGGTTACATCACCAAGTTCTTTATGATTTGACAGAAACATTGGAGGTGGAAATTCCGGTAGGTATTCATCAGGAAAGTCATGATCAACATCAATTCTAGCATGTTCTGGATGCGCCTTATTCCAACTATCGGGAAAGAGCATATGCGCAGTAGTTTGCAGTGGATGAGCTAAAGGTTTAAATGGGAATAAATCCTTGTTCCTAATTTCATCAGGAGAATAATTGTCTAAATCTTCAAAACTCGATATTTCTATTGGCAATCTGGTAATAGGACCCTTCATTATAGGTTTTCTTCCACCAGACATTACTTTACCATCATAAGTTTCACCATTGAAATCAAATCTAGAGTTCATATATGCCCTTACATCTTTCATTAACTCAGGCTTTTGTTTTTCATGAAAGGCCACCCATTCCGTCCATGACATTGGTAATTCAGGGGTGGTGAATGAACTTTTACCCTTACCTCCATAGCGCCATAGATCAAAAGGTGTGCGCTCTCCTTTTTTAAGGTCAGGGTAAGGAATTAGTGAATCTATGTGTCCTGGACCAAGTTGGTAATCAGGTTCTTCGTAATTTTCAATAACAACCCCAGGAGATTGTAGTAAGTGCAGTTGATTATTAACTATTTGAAAACCTAGTAGTAGAAATGCAC
>CAYZKX010000243.1:0-3660 GCA_964479055.1 uncultured Flavobacteriaceae bacterium | reverse complement strand
ATTTATTTCTAACGAATCATAAATCTTTGGAAGATCGGCTCCAGAAGCGAATTCAACATCGATAACTGGACCTACAATTTGTGCAACTTTTCCTGTAACTTTTGACATTATTTTTGTGTTTAATGTTCTGTTAAATATTTAATCGAATAAACAGTTCGTTTTTCGCGCTGCAAAGATATATCTTTTAATCAAAAAAGTAAGCGGATTTTCGTCTTTTTTAATCATAAAAAAACACCTTCAATTTGAAGGTGTTTTGATGCTGTTTACTATGTACTATTATTGTAATAAAGGAGAATAATTTGTTGGGTAGTCTCCAGCTTTCGGTAAGTTTCCAGATTCTTCAAAATTAGAACCGTAGGTGGCATCAATAGCTTTCATAAATTCACTTGCAACTAAGGCATAACCTCTTGATGTTGGATGTACACCATCTAATGAAACTAGTCCACCAAATACAAGATCCATATTCATTAAGTAATTGTCAAACATATAACCTGTTGTAGCGGCTTGATTAATTATGGCATTGGCATCAACAAACGCTAAACCAAATTGATTTGCTATCGCCTCAATAGTTGCATTAAAGTTATTAACTGCGTCAACACATTCTTGAGTTTCGCTAGGTAGTAATACCCAACGATCTTCTAGTGGAAAAGTAATTCCATTAACTGAAAGCTGACCTGCAGTAGCTGGATCTACACCTAAGCCAAGTAATGTATTAAAGTATTCTTCATTTAATGTTGCAATAACGCCAGAGCTTGTCAATGTCAAAAGATCATTTTCAGTAGCTTGTCGAGATTGTCCATATTGGCTGGCTAGTAATCCAGCGGTTATAGGATCTAATCCGCCACCGATTAATACTTGAGCGAGTTGTGGTGCAATATTAGGGATGGATTCATCATGAATTATAACTGGACTGGCTTCTGTTTCAGAAAACACCACAGATCGTTCTGGTACACCCAAAAAGGCATAGGCTTGATTAAGTTGCGCAAAAGTGGCATTTAAAACAGGAATTTGTGGTCCAAAATCCGGATTAGATGGATCTAACGGATTATGTGGAACAGCGTTGAAAAATGGTATTTGAGTGACATTTGGGATATTAGCAATTGCACCGCCAGAAGCGCTTGCGGCCATAGTGGCAACAATAGCACCAAGGGCAGCATCAAAAGTTGCTTGATCTGTAATTGTACTTAAATTAGGGTCACCACCACTTGTTGCATAACCCAAAACATCATTAGCTCCAATCCATAAAGTGAAAAATGAAGGTGCCTGAGCGGCCGCTAGTTCTAATATTGTAGCATCAGGAGTAGACCCAGTCATACGCACAAAATAAGCATTAGCAGCAGGTAGATTTGCAATATTACCATATCCAGGAGCTAATAAGTGAAAACTTCGAGCACCTGGCACAGCCATATTATTAAATGGCCCCGTAGGGTTATTTAAGGCAATATCTGTAGTGACGGTAACAGGACCAATAACACTTTCTAATGGAAGAACAGGATTTTCAGGACCACCAAACACAAGTCTTGGGGATGCGATTCGATTACCTGCTAGGGCCAAACCTCCAAAATTATCATTTACTAAAGGTTGTACAAACTCACCTCCACCAACTAAAGCCATTTTACTAGCAAGAATATTGGGATAAGACGCCTCTTGAGCTGCCAAGAATAGTGTGCCATCGGAGAAACCTGCACTTAAAGAATTTCCAAGTGCTACATAATTTGAAAAATCTGCAGAACCAGCATCTAAAGGAGGTAAAACAACATTCCCATCACCACCAGAAGTTATATCATCTTCTTCGCAAGATGTAAAGCCTATTATTAAGGCAAATAAACATATGTATTTTAAAATTTTCATAGTAATTATTGTTATAAGTTATTGATTGTGATGCCTACATAATACATTGATCCAATAAATCCAGTACCAAAGGCTGTAAAGTATTCATCGCCTAAAAGGTTTGTGCCACCTAATTTAATTGTTGATTTTAAACTTGGTACCTGTAAATTAATTTGAGCATCTACTGTATGATACGAAGGTACTACACCATCACCAAAAGCAGCTTCCCAAAGAAAGTGATCGCTCCAACGCCATGCAACATTGAAACCAAAGTTTTCAAAAACTTCAGTATGACCAAAACTCGCCTTTACGCGATGTTCGGGGGTGTTAAAATTGGTTCTGAAGTCTGGGAATGCTTCTTTGTCAAAATCTTGCTCAATAAAACTATAACTACCACTTAGATCAAAATCACCAAAAATTTTGGTTGACACGCCAATGGCAGCTCCATAGGCATTTACATCAACCTCAGAATTTGTATAGGTTTGATAAATAGTACGGTCACCATTGGCTAAAGCCAACAGTGATAGTGAGTTATCGCCAACTTCTCCGTAAAGCGGTGCAATAACTTGTTCATTAGCAATGAAATCGCTATAACTATTATAATAAACACTGGCATCAACGATAAATCGATCTAGTTTTCCTCTATAGCCAATTTCAAAAGACGCAATGCTTTCAGGTTTAACCAGACTTGAATTCGCAATGCGTAAATCAGAGGGATCTCCAGATTCTGCAAAATCTAGTACTGATTGTGCTTGATAAGAGTTATTATATGCAGCTTCTCCTGTTTGAGTAATTGTTGATGGAATGCCTAGGTTTTGACCAGCAAGACTGACTGGGTATTGTCCTGAATAGCGAGAAGGGTTATCAGGGGCAGAACCAACTAAGTGAGCAGCACCAGAAAATAATCCAATATAAAGATCTTGTGTCGTCGGATTTCTAAATCCTGTTTGAAAAGAAGCCCTTATATTGTGATTGTCGTTAACTGTAACACCTGCTGATATCCTAGGTGAGAAAAAACCATCAAACAGTTCTGATTTATCATAACGCAACGACCCTGTCAATTTCAAATCTAAATTTTCTGATAACTCTAACGTTTTTTGAATCTGAGTATATACACCAAATTCAGAGTAATCTATGGCTCCGTCACGATCTGTATAAATAGTACCAAAGGAATTTAAACTGTAACGTCTATAAGAACCTCCAACTTGAATTTCGGCAAAATCAACTAAATGGCTAAAATTATAATTGGCATCGGCATGGTAGTATTTCGATTCATCTTGAAATTTAGATCCACTAGAAAAATCTGGATCGTCTATAATTCTTTCAAATGCAGCATTAAATTCAGGAGACCCAGGCTCAAAACGACCAGATTCAGCTTGAGCTCTCGCAGCCGCATGCGCTTCTGCATCAGTTGCACCACTTAGAGTAGCACCAACATAGGTGCCTATATACTCACCAAACCATTGTTCATTTGATTTCCATGCTCTATTAATATTAATACCAGTAAACACCATATCGTAAGAATCACCTGCATTATCTGCAACCACATAACCTCGAAGGAAGAAATTATCATTTCTTACCTCTAATTTATGTTGCTGTTGAAAAAAGCCATCTATATAGTATCTATTGGTTCCTTGATATATTGTAGACCCTGTTCCTACCTTTCCAACATAAGAAATTTCAAAATCATCACCGTTGGGTCTGTAATACAGTCCCCAATCGGCTTTAACACTCTCTGCGGTATTGTCGGTCAAATCTCTTTCGTTATATCCTGTTCTACTAACTATAACATCTGGAACAATTCCTAAACCACCTGATAAACCTCTAATA
>CAYZKX010000242.1:0-3664 GCA_964479055.1 uncultured Flavobacteriaceae bacterium | reverse complement strand
CAGCACGAAGTGGTAAGAAGGCCGTCGGCAAACAAGATTTCCTTGATGCTGTTGACCGAATTGTTGGAGGTCTTGAAAAGAAGAATAAGATTATAACTCCTGAAGAAAAGAAAGCCGTGGCTTACCATGAAGCCGGACATGCTACAGTAAGTTGGATGTTAGAACATGCAGCACCTTTGGTAAAGGTAACTATTGTACCTCGAGGACGATCGTTAGGTGCGGCCTGGTACTTACCTGAAGAACGCCTAATCGTGCGCCCAGAACAAATGCTTGATGAAATGTGTGCCGCCCTTGGTGGTCGCGCCGCGGAACAAGTTATTTTTGGTAAAATTTCAACCGGAGCTTTGAGTGACTTGGAGAAGGTGACCAAACAGGCCAGAGCCATGGTAACCATTTATGGATTAAGTGACAAGGTTGGGAATTTGACGTATTATGACTCTTCAGGTCAAAATGAATACGGATTCACAAAACCTTATAGTGAACAAACTGCCGAATTAATTGATAAAGAGATCTCTGATATTATTGAAGAACAATATCAACGTGCTGTTCAAATACTGGATGCTAATAAAGACAAACTCAGTCAGTTAGCAGAAGTACTTCTGGACAAGGAGGTCATCTTTAAAGATAATTTGGAAAAGATCTTCGGAAAACGTCCTTTTGATAAACCTGAAACAGACTTGACAGAGGAAGAGTAATCTTACTGTTCATCTATTTTAACACAAGGTTTAAGCAAGTTTTTTATATATTTGAGGAACACTTGCGCATAATTTGATTAATAGAGCAAGACTAAATGAGTCTATTTAGAAAAATCTTCGGCCCAAAATCTGACGACTCTCAAGAGCATATAAAAAGTGAAGAGCGCAGTAAATACATGCCTGATATATCCATTCCTGTAGACGAGCGTTTTACTATTAACTTCAAAGCCAATGGTGGTAAATTCTTGTATTGTGAAAATTTGGATGAAGTACAAGAGAATTTATCAAATATTCTAGAAGAGAATGAATGGCAGGAAAAAAATGCTTTGGTATACGATGACCGCTTAAAAGACAAATTCAAGAATTTAAAATTAAAATTAACCAAATCGTCGTCAGATGCGGATTATTTCTTTACCACTTGTGAATATCTCATTGCTAATGATGGTTCGTTACTAATTTCATCAAATCAAATAGCAGAAAAAAAGTTAAAGGAATTACCTGACAGTTTTATCATTTTTGCCACCACTAGCCAGTTTACTGAAACCATAAGTGAAGGATTAAGAGGTATTAAAGGGAAGAATAGCGAACGTATTCCCACCAACATTACTACAATTAAACATTTTAAGACCAGTAGTACCGAACAAGATTTTTTGAGTTATGGCAGTAGTTCAAAAAATCTATATTTGCTGTTACTAGAAGACCTGTAATTAGCCACAAGTGAAAGATCTAGCTACACGCGCAATATCTGGAGCCATCTACGCTACTTTATTTATATTTTCATTGTATTCCCTACATGCTTTGGTGGCACTATTTTTCGTCTTTGGAATTATTTGCTTGGCCGAGTTCAATAAACTTATCCACTTAAAGGGTATTATCTCTTACCTCATATTTGTGGTGATTTATGGATTATTTGCATACTGGCAAATGCTCATGCCTCACGTTCAGGGCTATTATGAAGCCACACAAATTCTGCAGGTTTTAACCATATTTGTGCTTCTGTTTTTGATCAAAGATCTTTTTTCTGGTAAAATGCCGTTATTTTTAACAAAAAGATATATCAATACTACCTTATATCTTAGCAGTGGCTTTATATTTATGATTCTCATTGCCAACTATTATGATCCCTTTAATCCTAACATCTTATTAGGTTGCTTTATTTTGGTATGGACAAATGACAGTTTTGCCTATTTGGTAGGTAGTAATTTTGGAAAGCAAAAACTTTTTGCAAGAATTTCACCTAAAAAAACCGTTGAAGGATTTTTAGGTGGTCTTTTCTTTGCCTGTATTGCCAGTTACTTTATTGCCCGTTATACGCATACTGTCAATTTTAATAATTGGCTTATAATTGCAATTATAATTAGTGTTTTTGGTACATTAGGTGATCTCATTGAAAGCAAATTCAAACGCCAGGCCAACGTCAAAGATAGTGGTATTATAATGCCAGGCCATGGTGGGATGTTGGACCGCTTAGACAGTATTATTTTTGCTGCACCTTTTGTATATTTATATTTAAAGACCCTTTAACATGTTTCATAAAGAAGGACACAAGATTATTTTTGCAACACTAGTTTTTGTCGTTGCGGCTTTTTTGCTCATCGATAATTTTTTAGGAATGCCCTGGCTGCAAAAAGTGCTTGAAATAGGACTGCTCATCTTTTTTGTGTTAATACTACAATTCTTTAGAAACCCCAAAAGACATACCGTTGAAAATGACACCCAAGTCATTGCACCTGTAGATGGCAAAGTTGTGGTCATAGAAGAAGTTGAAGAATCAGAATATTTTAATGACAAACGCCTTCAAGTGAGTGTTTTCATGTCACCTTTAAACGTGCATGTCACTCGCTATCCTGTTGGTGGCAATGTGGTGTATAGCAAATACCATCCCGGAAAGTACCTCGTGGCTTGGCACCCTAAGGCCAGTTCAGACAATGAACGCACAACGGTTGTGGTTGAGAACTCTAGTTATGGTAAAGTATTGTACAGACAAATAGCTGGTGCCTTGGCCAAGCGTATAGTGAACTATGCCAACCAACACGATAAAGTGACACAAGGCGCTGATTCTGGTTTTATCAAATTTGGGTCGAGAGTTGATTTATTCTTACCTTTAGATACCAACATTAAAGTTGAATTAAACCAAAAAGTCCGTGGTGGCGAAACTGTGATTGCAGAGCAGTTATGACCTCAGAACAATTAGACATAGAATTTAAAGAAGCGGTTGCGCGTGTTAATGCGCATACTGATCCATTTCCTGCTGATGTGCTGTTAAAGCTTTATGCCTATTACAAAAAGGCTACCAACGATTATGGTAGGCCTAGCAGTAAAAAACCTTTGATTAATGCATTTAAAACTAACGCCTTATTTCAGGCTCAGGATATCAGTCAAGATAAGGCCAAAGAGAAATATATTGATTTGGTCAACAATTATTTTTTGTACAGGAAGTAGATAATTAAAAGTTACCAACTTTAAACTCGTAAACAAAACCCAGTTAATTTAAACTCTCCAAACTCGCCTTTAGCGTTTCAATTTTAGCAAGTGCTTCTGCCTCTTTTTTCTTTTCTAATGCCACAACTTGCTCAGGTGCATTATTCACAAAACGCTCATTCGAGAGTTTCTTTTGCACAGATCTTAAAAAGCCTTCAGTATAGTTAAGCTCTTCAGTCAACTTTTTAATTTCTTCTTCAACATTGACAGCGCCAGCCATCGGCACAAAATACTCGTTACTCTTTACTCTAAAGGTTAATGCGTCATTCACTTTAGCATCAACATAATCCAGAGCAGCTACATTACCTAATTTTCTGATCACTACATCAAAAGTAGATGTTGCATTTTCATTATTGAGTACAGCTAGATCAATAGTATCTTTAAACGAGATGTTTTTTTGTTTTCTTATGGTTCTTAAACCTGATACCACTTCTGAGGAAAAGTCAAATTCCTTAATTAGTGTTTCATTAATTGGTTTACGTTCTGGC
>CAYZKX010000241.1:0-3665 GCA_964479055.1 uncultured Flavobacteriaceae bacterium | reverse complement strand
GTTGGACATTAGGTTACCATCGCAGTGATCCTTATGTTGTGCAATTACAAAAATTTTTTCCTAAAGGTACTGGACGCGAACAGTCATTAATTCACAGATTGCTATATGCTGCCTTGATTGAGGCACGTAGTTGTGAGCGCTTTAGGCTGCTTTCGGAAGAACTAGAAGACGAAGAATTAAGAAAATTCTATCGCGATCTAATGGTAAGCGAAGCTAATCATTATACAATGTTCTTAGGATTTGCACGAAAATATGGCAATCGAGAAGAGGTAGATAAAAAATGGAACGCGCTTTTGGAGTACGAGGCAAAAATCATGAAAGATCTAGGTAAAAGTGAAACCATTCACGGCTAAGCAAGCGTATTACTACTCACAGTTTCAAAATACAGGCTTTTAATAATACCATCGGCTAGTCCTATTTTAGGTACAAAAATGTGCTTGGCACCACTCCACTTCATTGCTGATAGATAAATTCGTAATGCAGGTATGATGACGTCAGCACGGTCCTGATTCAAGTCTAATTTAGTAATACGTTCCTCATATGAATAATTGTTGAAACTATGATACAATGAACTCAGATAAAAATAGGTTAATGGTTCTCCAATAGATTTCTCAGATAATTTATAGATCTTATTGATGTTACCTCCAGATCCAATAACTTCAACCCGCTCATAATCAGTAGTATTGAGTTTGATCCAATGTTCTACGGCCATCCAATCTGACTGCTCAACAGTATTGTGCAAAAGACGTACAGTTCCTATTTTGAAAGACTTGGATACCACTTTTTTTGAATTATGAAATATGGTGAACTCGGTACTACCACCACCAACATCAACATATAAATAGTTTTTATTTGGGTTGATATATTCATTAATATCAGTTGCGGCAATAATAGCAGCCTCTTCATTACCGTCAATAATGTCGATTTCGATCTCTGTGTTTTTAAAGACCTGATAAGCTACTTCTTTCCCATTAATAGCCTCTCGCATGGCCGATGTGGCACAAGCCTTATAGCGTTCAACGCGATGAGCTGTCATCAATAATTTAAAAGCAAGCATTGTATCCAGCAATCTGGTTTTATTTTCTTCTGAAATTCTCTGGTGTACAAAAGCATCTACTCCTAAACGTACTGGAACACGCACCAATGAACTTTTTTTAAAACGCGCCTTTTTACCGTCTTCTTCAATAATGTTTGCAATTAATAAACGAACGGCATTAGAACCAATATCAATAGCAGCAAATTTTCTGATGTTCAACATTGATGATGTAGAGCTTAAATTTGATTGAATAGCTAATCAACCAAATATAAAAACTTTTGATTGCTACTCATATGAAATTGGTACCGAGTTCTTAACAATATGACTTAATTTATAACCAACATAATTGCAATCCAGATTATTTAAGATCTCTTGGAAAAATAACCAATGAAGACTGTCCATTTTCAATAGACGACCATTTCGTGACATCAAAATCGATTTTCACCAATCCTGAAGTGGGTAGATTGTCGATATATGCAGAACCTAACATATTTACAAGTGAAGTAAACGCGTAATTATGACCAAAAATCATAACTTTAGAATAATGTTCGGGCAAAGATTTGACGAAATGTATCACATTTTGACCTCCAAAATCGTATAAATCTTCAATTATTTCTAATTTTTTGTAGGAAATTTCTAATGTATTGAGAAAGATTTTACAGGTTGATAAGGCGCGATTTGCTGGGCTTGAAAAAACCATATCTGGCTGAAAATCATACGATTTAAATTTTTCAGATACCAGCTTCGCATCAGTGTTACCGCGGCTTTTGAGTGGTCTTTCACGATCACTCACATCATATTCCCATGAGGATTTGGCATGCCTAATAAATACTATTGTTTTCATGAATTATCGTTTAAATGCAAATTTTATCGATAAAATGTTGTTTTTTACCGTTTTAACGAGTATTTTGGCCATTCGACATTTATATTTGTTTAAGTATATAATGTACGGTTTTTTTGTTACGTATAAATGAATTAATTACAAATGGCTCCAAATCTATTTCAATTAATTACTCCATTGACATCGTTTCCGCGATGCACTTCCCTCAATTACATTTTGATTTGGAAATTAATATCACGCAGTTTGACTGTATGATATAGTGTTACTAAAAGTACGCATAATTAGATTATATCTAGTTAATGTACAGAATGAATGAATTTGATTTATTCAATAATAATAAATGCTATTAATTAAAAATTAAATTGAGATTCTTATTATGAAAACCATTACTATTAAGAATGTATTTAAGAACTATTTGATATTAGGAGTTCTTCTCCTGGCAAATGTGTTCTATAGCAATGCGCAAATAGATTTGCGGGACTGCGGTTATGGCTGTACCACGAATTCATTTTCAATAAATGAAGTTTTCTTGAGCGCAACTGATGTGCCTGGAACACCACTTACAAATACAAGTTGTGAAGTTGGTACCACCCAAATGGTGTATATGATTGCATCTATTGAAAGTAATAGAAATGCAGATGTATATCATGCCCGTATTTTTGCTGATCTCATGAATGATGGCAATTTGATAGAAATCAATCAGAATTTAGGCATACTTCCTGCTGCTAACTCAGGGGCAGTAGCTAAATTAGTATACGGTCCTTTTAGTTGGGTCTGTGGTACGGAGTTAACATTGCAAAATGTAATGGTGGTTTGGAGAACAGCTCCTAATAATCCGCCTGATCCAATCAACTATGATTGTGGCGATTACACTCAATCTCAATGTCAATTCCCTGTAGATACTATCGTTTCAACGCCTTTAGCAGTACAATATGAATATGATGCATGTACAGTAGGAAATACTGCCACTGTTACATTCAATTCTACTACAATAGGTGGTACACCACCGTATTCATATAATTGGGATTTTGACGGTGGTACACTAGTTGGTGGGACAGCCTCAAGCCCTATTGTTACTTATGATATTAATGGTGGCCCATATAACCCTACGCTTACAGTAACAGACTCTAATGGAAATATCAATCTGGTTCCATATTCGGAAACTTTAGTTTTTCCAGCTGAGTTGGATATTATTACCGACCATACCGATGCTGCTTGTACAGGAACTGATGGTTCAGGGTCCTTTACAGCAAGTGGTGGAACAGCCCCTTATACATTTAATGTAGATTCGAATACCACAGGTGGATCTACATCTTTAAATGGTCCGCCATCAACAGTATTGAGTTTTATTAATGCTGGTCCTGGAACCATACAAGTAACCATAACTGATGCCAATGGATGTACGGCTACTGAAAGCATTACTATTGTACAGAACGACTCCGCAATTCCTCAGATCACAGCTCCGGCTAACTATGTATTAGATGGATGTGATGTGGCCTCTATAAGTGTGTTACCATATAATGAAACAGAAACAACAATAACCTTAACGGATTTACAGAACGCCGTAAACGGTACAGGTGGAGATGCCTCTGATGATGGTACTATTGTATCCATAACATATTCTGATAGCGCATCTGGAGCATGTCCAACAGTTGTAAGCAGAACATTTACAGTTACAGATGGCTGCGGAAATACTGCTAATGCTGTTCAAACTATTACATTAAATGATACTACAGCGCCAACATTTACCGTACCTGCTGACATTACTATTGAATGTGATCAAGATCC
>CAYZKX010000240.1:0-3675 GCA_964479055.1 uncultured Flavobacteriaceae bacterium | reverse complement strand
CTATAAGCGTAGCGAATTAGATAAAAAAACGGGCCTAGGCATCTTTGCTTTAAGCGCTATTATAGTAGATAAAGCCGAACCAAGTGAAGCACTAAAGGCCAATGTGGTTTGGTCAACTGGTCTCGACAAACCCTTGCACTTACTTTCCTCTTTACAGCTAAACGCATTTAGGAAAGGTCAGAATATTAATCAAGAAATTGATATAAAAGCAGAAAAAGGCAGCTATTTGCTGCATACCGATTTGGAATTGCAACCAGATCAACCAAAACAATGGATGATAATTGCAAATGTGAATCAAAACCATTCAGAGATTGCCGAATTGTCAAATAGTATTAAAACGGACAAGGACTTAAAAAGCGAGGTGCAAGCAGATATCGATCTTGGCACTAAACGATTGGTAATGTTAAATGCATCCTCAGATGGTTTGCAATCAACCAATGATGTATTGCGCGACTCTAGACATTTCTCAAATACCTTGTTTAATATTATGCGAGGTGGAATCTTTGATCTTAATTATCAAATTGAAAAGAAAGATTTTAAACACTACATAGCCAAGGCCAATAAAAAAGTAGCTCGTAATCATGAAGATACCATCGATGATTTGAAGGCGACTTTTTCACTTTTTGAATTGCGTGAGATTGCAAGTGCATCCAATGATCCAAATTTTAAAAGATTGTGCTTAGAATATATGCCACTAAAGTTCAGTAGACGCCATGGCGATCCTAGCCGACCGTGGAATCAATTTTCTATCAATACACGTAGTGAGGTTGACGGTTCTAAAATACTGGACTATGAAGGTAATTGGCGCGACATTTTTCAAAACTGGGAAGCGCTGTCGCTGTCTTTTCCTGAGTTTAATCAAAGCATGATTCACAAATTCTTGAATGCTACCACATTTGATGGCTATAACCCATACCGCGTGACCAAAGATGGGTTTGATTGGGAAACCATTGAACCAGACGATCCATGGTCCTACATAGGTTATTGGGGGGATCATCAAATCATATACTTACTAAAATTCTTAGAGTTACAAGAAAAACAAAATCCTGGAACTTTAGAGCAATTTTTTGATCAAGACCTTTTTGTTTATGCCAATGTACCATATAAAATAAAAGACTATCAGGATATTTTACTTAATCCTAAAGACACCATAGAGTTTGATATTGAAAAGGATACTAGAATTCGTCAGGACCGCGAAGAGTTAGGTGCTGATGGAGCCCTTTTAAGAGATGAAAATCGCTTTATTGTCAAGGTCAATTTTATAGAAAAGATCTTAGCTACTGTATTGACAAAGGTGTCAAATTACATACCTGGAGCTGGAATTTGGATGAATACTCAGCGTCCGGAGTGGAATGATGCTAACAACGCACTAGTAGGCAATGGTGTTTCTATGGTTACACTAAATTATTTATATAGATTCTTAACATTCTTCAGTACCATTCTGGAGCCTACAGAGAAGGAGACCTTCAAAGTTTCTATTGAGTTGGTCACGTTCTTCCAAAAGATTGCGGAATCCTTAGAGGCTAATGTTGATCAACTGGAAAATTCAATGAACGATGAGTTACGTTTACAGATCATGAAGTCGTTGCTTAAGGCAGCAAGTGATTATAGAACCAGTATTTATGACCATGCTTTTTCAGGACGCAAAACTGAAGTCACCACTGATGAGCTAAAGAATTTTATTAATAGCTGTAAGCAGCACTTAGAATATTCTATACATCATAATAAAAGATCAGATGGGCTTTATCATGCCTATAATTTAATTACTCTGACCGATAAAACAGCCACTGTTTCACATTTAAATGAAATGTTAGAAGGTCAAGTAGCAGTGTTGAGTTCGGGATATCTTAATTCTGGGGAAGCCCTCAACGTTTTAGATGCTTTAAAGCAAAGTGCATTGTTTAGAGAAGATCAATACAGCTATCTATTGTATCCAAATAAAGAGCTTCCAAAATTTATGGAAAGAAATACCATTCCTGAGGCATTGGTATCAAAATCAACCTTACTGAAAAAATTAGTAAAGGATAATAATACGCATATCATCAATCAAGATATTAATGGTGCTTATCATTTTAACGGCAATTTTAAAAATGCTGAAGATCTTAAAGCGACCTTGATGACATTACAAGAAACGCCATATCAACAACTGGTAATCGCGGAGTCTGAGACGATATTAGACATTTTTGAACGTGTTTTTGATCACAAATCCTTTACGGGACGTTCAGGAACATTTTACGGCTATGAAGGCTTAGGCTCTATTTATTGGCATATGGTTTCAAAATTATTATTGAGCGTTCAGGAATGTAGTCTCAAAGCAATAGACACCAATGAAAATGCCGATATTATTGGTAGGTTTTTAGATCATTATTATGAAATACATGCAGGAATAGGAGTACATAAATCACCGCAATTGTACGGTGCTTTTCCAACTGATCCGTATTCTCATACACCAGCAGGTAAAGGAGCACAGCAACCAGGAATGACGGGCCAGGTGAAGGAAGATATTCTATGTCGCTTTGGTGAGTTAGGTGTTTTTGTATCTAGTGGACAGATTACATTCAATCCGTGTTTATTACGTACAAGAGAATTTTTGAATAAAACAAGAACATTTACATATTTCAATGTTGATCAAGAGCAGCGATCTATTGAAATTAATCCTAATGCATTAGCCTTTACTTTTTGTCAAGTTCCTGTTGTTTATACAATATCAGATAAAAATAGTGTTGAGGTGGTTAATGAAGATGGTTTTTCAAATTATACAGATAACCTAATGTTAGATGTATCAACAAGTGAAAAGATATTTAAAAGAACTGGAGAAATAAAATTACTTAAAGTTAACATTGATAATAGCATATTAAAATAAAAACTTCTCATGAAAATACATGCACATATTTTGTTTTTTGCCATGGCAATTGTGCTGATGTCTTCATGTCAGAAACAGCAAACCAAAGAAAAACAAATGCAGGCAGTTAATTCTAAAACGGCAAGTGACATTCTTGGGAATCCAAAATATTTAGCTATTTCATATGGAGGCTATCGTACCAATACACGCAAGGTACAACCAAGCATAGATGAATTAAGAGAAGATCTACTCATTATGGCTGCAATGGGGATAAAAGTAATCAGAACTTACAATGTTCATTTCCCGCATGCTAAAAACATTTTAAAGGCTATTAGCGAGCTTAAAAGAGAGGATCCTGATTTTGAAATGTACGTTATGTTAGGTGCATGGATAGAAGCTAAAAATGCATTTACTGATAACCCCGATAAGATACGAGATGAAGATGGTGAACGCTATTTTCCTGAAATAGATACATTATTCAGTAATGCCATTGAGATTGAAAACGCAGTGAATCTAGCCAAACAATATCCAGATATAGTTAAGATTCTGGCTGTAGGCAATGAAGCCATGGTCCATTGGGCAACAGAATATTTTGTTGAACCATCAGTAATATTGAAATGGGTTAATCACTTACAGGATCTTAAAAAATCAGGTGAACTGCCTAAAAATTTGTGGGTTACTAGTTCGGATAATTTTGCGGCCTGGGGAGGTGGAGACAAGGTTTATCATAAAGAAGATCTTGTAAAACTTGTTAAGGCCGTTGATTATATATCTATGCATACTTACGCATATCATGATACTCATTATACTCCTGAATATTGGATAAACGATAC
>CAYZKX010000239.1:0-3715 GCA_964479055.1 uncultured Flavobacteriaceae bacterium | reverse complement strand
CTCTTTGCACCATCACTGCGTATGGTTATTTGTATTCCATCTGGTATTACCGAAGTGGAAATGCGTGCCGTAAAGGAATCGGCCGAAAAAGTCAATGGGAAAGAAGTATACCTAATTCACGAGCCAATGGCTGCTGCTATAGGTATTGGAGTTGACATTATGCAACCAAAAGGTAATATGATCGTCGACATAGGTGGCGGAACCACTGAAATTGCCGTTATCGCTTTGGGTGGTATTGTGTGTGATAAATCTGTAAAAGTCGCAGGAGATGTGTTTACCAATGATATTGTGTATTATATGCGTACGCAGCACAACTTATATGTTGGAGATCGAACTGCGGAAAAAATTAAAATTCAGATCGGTGCCGCAACTGAAGATCTAGAAATACCACCGGATGAGATGAGTGTACAAGGTCGAGATCTTTTAACTGGTAAACCTAAGCAAGTACAGATCTCATATCGTGAAATTGCCAAAGCACTGGATAAGTCTATTTTACGCGTTGAAGATTCGGTCATGGAAACCCTATCGCAAACGCCTCCTGAACTCGCTGCGGATATCTACAACACAGGAATCTATTTAGCTGGTGGAGGATCAATGTTACGCGGTTTAGATAAACGACTGTCTCAAAAAACCGACCTTCCTGTCTATATTGCCGAAGACCCATTAAGAGCCGTTGTTCGAGGCACTGGAATTGTACTAAAAAATTTAAGCAAGTTTAAGAGTGTCTTGATAAAATAGAAGTGACTAATGCAACAAATCATTAACTTCTTTATAAGAAACAAGAATTTTCTGTTGTTCGCATTTTTGTTCTTAATTTCTCTTGCACTTACCATTCAATCCCATTCGTATCACAAAAGTAAATTTATAGGCTCTGCGAATTTTTTAACTGGAGGTATATACAATACCTTTGATGGTATTGGTCAATATTTCAACCTTAATAGTGAAAATCAAAAACTACTGGAAGAAAATAATAGACTGAAATCCTTACTCTTCAATACGAATAAGGCACTCTTACCCGACTCTAGCCTATTAGAAAAGTATTACCTTATTCCGGCACGTGTATTAAAGAATAATTACGCTTCTACTAATAACTTTTTAACTATTGATCGTGGCCAACGAGATAGCGTAATTTCCGACCTTGGTGTGATTACCTCTAAAGGAATTGTTGGTATTGTAGATAATGCCTCAAATAAATATGCGCGTGTGCTTTCTATATTAAGCACCACAAGTAGAGTAAATGCCCAATTGAAAAAAACCGATCATTTTGGCATTTTAACCTGGAATGGACGTCAAAACGATATTGTTCAGCTTATTGACATCCCTAAACAGGCACCAATTATTCCTGGTGACACCATTGTCACAGGAGGTCGATCTACTATATTTCCACAAGGAATTCCAATAGGAGAAGTTATCGACTTCGAATTGGATGAAACGGCCAATTATTATAATGTCAACATCAAGTTATTTAATGACATGACTAACATTGGTCATGTTCATGTGATCATGAATGCCGATAAAAAGGAGATCATTCAATTGGAAGAAGAAATAGATGAATAGTACTTCAACTCAAAATATGGTGCGTTTTGTGGCTTTGGTGCTGCTACAGGTAATTATATTAAACAACATTAATTTCCTGGGTTATATTAATCCGTATGCCTATATTTTATTTGTTCTTTTATACCCTATTGATAATAACAGACTGCTCTTTATTTTTTTAGGATTTCTATTAGGTTTATCGGTTGATTTATTCTCTGACTCTGGAGGTGTACATGCCGCTGCAACAGTGGTTATCACCTATATTAGACCAATAATTCTCAAATCTACGTTTGGAATGATGTATGAACATCAAACCATAAAAATATCGAATTCAGATTTTGGTCAGCGCCTTGTCTATTTTGGTTTAATGGTGTTATTTCATCATATTGTACTATTCTCATTAGAGATTTTTAACATATCCAACTTTCTGTTAATTATCAAAAAGTCGTTATTTTCTAGTATTTTTACTGTAATACTTTGCTTTTTAATAACAATATTATTTAGCCGAAAGCCTCGATGAGAAAACTACTACTTTTAAGCCTTGTTATATTGGTAGGATTTACCTTTATAGGAAGACTTTTCTACCTACAAATCTATTCGGCCGATGGCTATTCTATTGATGAGGACAACGCCATCAGAAAAGTATTCAACTATCCCAAGCGCGGTTATGTATACGATAGAAATGGAGTGCTATTGGTATCCAATCAGCCGTCGTATGATGTCATGGTAATTCCTCGTGAAGTCGAACAATTTGACATCGACGAATTTTGTTCACTACTAAAAATTACTAGAGATCAATATGACACTAAATTAGAAAAAGCACGCGTTTATTCGCCGTGGTTGCCATCGGTTTTTATTGCTCACCTGTCTAAGGAAGACTATGCCGTACTTTCTGAAAAAATGAGAAAATACCAAGGGTTTTACATTCAAAAGCGATCGCTTCGAGATTATCAAACTTCGGTAGGAGCCAACGTTTTAGGTTTTATTGCAGAAGTCAATCAAGCGAAAATTGAGGCAGATCCTTATTATAAAATGGGAGATCTTATTGGAAGAGCCGGAATAGAATTGTCTTATGAAAATACATTGCGTGGTGTAAAGGGAATTCGATACATCCAAAAAGACCGGTTTAACCGCGACATTGGACCATACAAAAACGGCTCTTTTGATGTGGCTCCTGAACCTGGAAAAGATATTACGCTCACCATTGACAGTGAATTGCAGGAATACGGTGAATTGTTAATGCGGAATAAACGTGGAGGTATTGTGGCCATAGAACCTAAAACGGGTGAAATTTTAAGTCTGATCTCTGCCCCAACATACAATCCTAATTTACTGGTGGGCCGCGTACGATCTCAAAATTACACGAAGCTATACACTGATACCATTAGCACACCTCTATTAGATCGTGGCCTGCAACGCATGCATGAACCCGGTTCACCTTTTAAAACCCTCATCGCATTAACAGCATTACAGGAAGATGCCATTACAACGCAAACATCTTATTTCTGTAGTAATGGCTACATCTATGGTCGGAATAATAGAAAAATGGGATGCCACTGTGGTGGTGGAACCCGAAACTTAAATACAGGGATTGCACAATCGTGTAATGCCTATTTTGCAAATGCCTTCAGAAAAACCATAGAAAGCTATAGTAGTGCTGAGCAAGCCATGAATTCATGGAGTGAACATATTAAAAGTTTTGGTTTAGGTAATTATTTGGGCTACGATCTTGCTGTTGGTCAACCGGGGAATATTCCTGATGGAAATTATTACAACAAATGGTATCCTGATTTTAAGTGGGGCGCAACAACAATCATTTCAAATTCTATAGGTCAAGGAGAAATTTTGGTTACGCCTATTCAATTGGCTAATATGACAGCTGCCATTGCCAATCGAGGTCATTATTTTACACCACATATTATTAAGGAAATTCAAGATGATACCATCTCAAAGAAATATACAACCAGACACGAAACAACAATAGACAAAAGACATTTTGAGCCGGTAGTTGAAGGCCTATTTGATGTCTATAATGAGGGCACAGCTTGGTTTTTAAAAGTACCGGGAATCGATGTTTGTGGTAAAACCGGTACAGCTGAGAATTTTACAAAAATTGATGGGGAACGCGTTCAACTTACTGATCATTCTATTTTTATTGCATTTGCACCAAAGGATGATC
>CAYZKX010000238.1:0-3754 GCA_964479055.1 uncultured Flavobacteriaceae bacterium | reverse complement strand
ACGTAAAGCAGAAGAGCGTGCTCATATTTTAGAAGGATTGATCATTGCATCTGATAATATTGATGAGGTTATTGCTTTAATCAGAGCTTCGGCCAATGCGGATGAAGCACGTCAAAAGTTGATCGATCGATTTAAATTGTCCGAAATTCAGGCGAAAGCCATTGTTGAAATGCGCCTGCGTCAATTAACAGGATTAGAGCAGGATAAGCTTAGAGCTGAGTATGATGAACTCATTAAGACCATTGCCGATCTTAAAGATATTCTTGAAAAGAAAGACAGACGTATGTCTATCATCAAAGAAGAATTGTTAGAGGTTAAGGATAAGTATGGTGATGAAAGACGATCGAATATTGAATATTCAGGAGGTGATCTATCTATTGAAGATATGATTCCAAATGAGAAGGTAGTGATTACCATTTCACATGCTGGTTACATTAAACGTACTTCATTAACGGAATACAAGACGCAACATAGAGGAGGCGTAGGGCAGAAAGCTTCTACAACACGAAGTGAAGACTTTTTAGAACATTTATTTGTGGGTACCAACCACCAATATATGTTGTTCTTTACACAAAAAGGAAAGTGTTTCTGGATGCGTGTATTTGAGATTCCGGAAGGCAGTAAAACCTCTAAGGGTAGAGCAATTCAGAATTTGATCAATATTGAACAGGATGACAAGGTTAAGGCCTTTATATGTACTCAAGACTTAAAGGATGAGGACTATATTAACAGTCATTATGTGATTATGGCGACGAAGAAGGGTCAAGTGAAAAAGACATCGTTAGAACAATATTCCAGACCACGAACTAATGGGATCAATGCCATTACCATTAGAGAAGATGATGAATTATTGGAAGCCAAACTCACCACAGGTGACAGCCAGGTAATGCTAGCTGTACAATCTGGTAAGGCGATTCGCTTTGAAGAAAGTAAAACGCGACCTATGGGACGAAATGCTTCTGGAGTTCGCGGTATAAAATTGGCGAATGATGCCGACGAAGTTGTAGGCATGGTTGCAGTTAACGATCAGGAGAGCGATATATTAGTAGTTTCTGAAAACGGCTATGGTAAACGATCAAGCTTAGAAGACTATAGAATTACCAATAGAGGTGGAAAAGGTGTTAAAACCATTTCTATTACAGAAAAAACTGGTAAATTAGTATCTATTAAAAATGTTAGTGATAGTGATGATCTCATGATCATTAACAAATCGGGAATTGCTATTAGAATGGCTGTAGAAGATCTGCGTGTAATGGGTCGTGCCACCCAAGGTGTGAAATTGATCAATTTAAAAAACAGTGATTCTATTGCTGCTGTGGCTAAGGTCATGCATGAAGAAGATGACGTAGAGGATATTGAGACTGCAGAAAACCAAGAGGCCGAAAATGATGGCACAACAATTGATAATACTCAAAACGAAGAATAAACATCAACAACTAAATATTAAAAATAATGAAGAAGTATATTTTAATGAGCCTGGTAATAATGATGAGCTCATTAGCTATCGCACAAAAGAAAGAATTAAAGGAAGCAGAGAAAGCGATTAAGAGCAGTAATTTTGCTTCGGCCAAAACGGCTTTGTCCAGTGCTGAGACTATGATGTCAGCAATGGATGATAAATCTAAGGCCAAGTTCTATTATCTCAAAGCTCAGGCGTTTTATGCCAATGGATCAGCAGGAGACGCTGATATCAAAGAATCGTTGAACAGTATTAAAATGCTAAAGGAAACTGAATCAGCTTCCGGAAAAGCGACTTACACCACTCAGGCCAATGAGCTAATGGTTAGCATGAGTAATGGTTTCATTGAAAAAGCTCAAAACGCTTTTCAATCTAAAAACCACTCAGTAGCATCAAACAATTTTGAATATGCCTACAGAACATCAACTCAAGACACTTTGTTTTTATATAATGCCGCTTTGCTAGCGACCTCGTCGAAAGATTATGATCGTGCATTGGTATTGTACTCTGAATTGACTGACCTGGGCTATACTGGAATCACTGAGGAGTATTTGGCTACGAATAAAGAAACCGGTGAAGAGGAATCTTTCCCAAGTCAGGCTATGCGCGATATTTCTGTTAAGGCAGGGACGCATGAAAAATCAAGAAATAACAAAACGGATTCTAAAATAGGAGAGATCGCTAAAAATGTAGCTTTGATCTATATTGATAAAGGTGAAAATGACAAAGCTTTAGAAGCGATTGATAATGCTAAAAAATCAAATCCAGACGATCTCAACTTATTATTATCAGAAGCTAATGTGCGTTATAAATTGGGTGACACTGAGGAGTACAAAAAACTCATCACAAAGGCCATAGAATTGGACCCAAACAACGCAGACCTCTTATTTAACTTAGGGGTGGTTGCTTCAGAAAATGATTTTGACGAAGCCAAAATGTATTACGAAAAAGCATTGGCCATTGATCCTAATTATTCACGCGCCAATATGAACTTAGCGGCAATGATTCTGGATAAGGAACAAGCGCTAATCGATGAAATGAATAGCCTTGGAACTTCATCGGCTGATAATAAGCGCTACGATGAATTACAAGAAGAACGCACTAGTTTGTATAAAGAAGCTGTTCCATATTTAGAAAATGCTTTAAAAACTGAACCGGATAATATTAACGCTGCTAAAACTTTAATGAATATATACAGTATTCTAGGTGAAGACACCAAGTTTAGAGAAATGCAAGCTAAAGTTGCTGAATTGGAAGGCGGTAAATAAGAAAGAAACAATTATAAATTTAAAAGCCACTTGATGAAAGTGGCTTTTTTTATATGATCTTTTTAATAACCCTTAATTTATGGGTGTGTTGTCTTAAGGTTTCACTGTATATACCTGAATGGTCCAAGCGGTCTACACAAACTTTACCATCTACATGTATAATATAATTGTCCTTTAGAATGATACCAACATGGTCAATTTCACCATCCTGATTATCAAAAAATGCCAAGTCACCAGGCTCACTTTCTTCAATAAAACTCAAAACTTCCCCTTGATTTGCTTGGTTGCATGCTTCACGTGCAAGTTCATAACCATTGATTTTATAAACCATTTGAGTGAATCCGGAAGCATCAATGCCAAATGGGGTTTTGCCGCCATTTAAATATGGGGTGTTGAGGTACATAAACGAAGTCGAAATAAGGTCGTCTTTTTTAGAAGAACCTTGAATTGTATTGCCTTCAAAATGATGACCCAGATGAGTACAGCTGTGAACGGTAGCACCCAAAGTTATGGGTATTAATTGTTTGTTGACATCCTGAACAAATTCTACCAAATCAATGGAATAGGTTTTGACTGTGTTTGATAGTTTAGTGAAATCGGTGTCAGACAATTCTTGATATTGTTTGTTATCTATCCAACCTACGGCTCCGTCATCAAATAATTTAATTTTGCTCCAATGCTTACGTTTTTCGGTGATTTTAAATATCTCACCATAAAGTACCTGACTTACTAATTCACTTTTATGAGAGGTCTCTAAGCGAAGAGAAATTATACCTAGATTACAAATTCCGTACTGCATCCAGAGAATTTAGTTGCGTGCTATAATGATGGCCGATGCACCTCCACCACCATTACAAATGGCTGCCGCTCCACGTTTGGCATTATTTTGTTGAAGTACATGAACTAAGGTAACCAATATTCGCGCTCCTGAACAACCTAATGGATGACCTAATGAAACAGCACCACCATTGACGTTGACATTATCATCGGACAGACCTAATAGTTTTATATTGGCTAAGCCAACAAC
>CAYZKX010000237.1:0-3765 GCA_964479055.1 uncultured Flavobacteriaceae bacterium | reverse complement strand
TTCTCGTGGTTATTGGTATTTTAATTGCACTGCAAGTAAACAACGCTAACGAAATCCGCAAGGCAAGAATCTTAGAAACGCAATATTTAGAACAACTGCTTGAGGACTTTAGGCAAAACAAAACTGTTGTTGAATATTATCAGAAGGAATATGATCGGACCTTAAAATTCCTTGATGTCACTTTAAGACATACCGGACCCAATGTTTTAGCTCCTTCC
This sequence comes from uncultured Flavobacteriaceae bacterium, assembly GCA_964479055.1. Lineage (GTDB taxonomy): Bacteria > Bacteroidota > Bacteroidia > Flavobacteriales > Flavobacteriaceae > CAYZKX01. The sequence continues at coordinate 3,547 of CAYZKX010000237.1, read as the reverse complement.
AAAGCAGTTTTTGATTCCATACAAAATATCAATACACCCAATTTAGAATTGTTGTATGCAACAGAAACTGCAAACGCGGGACTAGATTTAGAAATACTTACAAATAATAACCTAAAACAATTTATTAAAGCCCTGACAATCAGCTATAAACAATACGACATTAACGAAAACGATTTAAACAATCTTATGCTCAAACAGCGTAAAAAACACCAACAGTACATTCCGCTAATTGCTGATGAACCAAAATATACACAACAACATTTTAAAGCAGATACTATAGGTTTTTTAAGAGATCGAGAATTTCAAAATATAACAGTAGACAGATTATGGGTTACAAAATCTGCTCAATATGCATTAGAAGGTGTAAAACGACATAATGACTCCATCATTAGTTTATTAGAGACCGAACTTAAAACATTTAAAAAATGATAAACACAATAACCATGAAAAAAAGCATCATTTTATTGTTCACTATAACAGCCTTCACGGCCTGTAAAAAAGAAAAGTCACAAACTAATACATTAGGTACAATTGATCTTCAGGTTACAGGCAAAGCAGAAGCAGCAGCGCATTTTGAAAAAGGTTTATTATTACTTCATTCCTTTGAATATGACGATGCCCAAGAAGCCTTTGAATTGGCGCAGCAGGCTGACCCAAATATGGCTATGGCCTATTGGGGCGAAGCCATGACCCATAATCACAGCTTATGGCGTGAACAAGATTATGAAAGTGCCACCGCTACACTGGAGAAACTCGATGCGATTGATTATGTAAAAAACTGCACAGCCTTGGAAGTTGATTTCATAAAGGCGGTTAAACTGCTTTATCAACCACAGTTAGATAAAGTGGAACGCGATGCGAACTATGCTGAATTTATGGCCCAATTGCATAATAAATATCCCGATAATCATGAGATCTCGGCTTTTTATGCCCTTTCGCTGTTAGGCTCCGTACCTGATGGACGCGATGATGAGATCTATGAGAAAGGTGCCGTTATAGCCAAAGGCATCATTGCTGAAAATCCTAATCATCCCGGAGCATTACATTACCTTATTCATTCGTATGACGATCCCAATCACGCATATCTGGCCTTAAATGCAGCAGACTCTTACGCGGTAGTCGCTCCCGATGCCAGTCATGCATTACATATGCCATCACATATCTATGTAGCTATGGGCATGTGGGATGAAGTCATTTCATCAAATATCGATTCGTACCAAGCCAGTTTAAATCGAATGGAACGCAAAAATCTGGATAACGATGCGCGTGGCTATCACGCCTATCATTGGTTGCAATACGGCTATTTGCAGAAGGAGAATATGGAAGAAGCGAAGAATATGCTTCACAACATGGAAATCTTTACCCAAGAGAAACCTTCAAAACGTGCACGTACACATCTCGTTTTTTTGAAAGGGACTTATTTGGTTAATTCGGAAACATGGGACTGCCCTGAAGCCGATATTGAAGTCGATATTATGGATCTTAATGTATCTATTCGATCACAGTATTATTTTCTTGAAGGTATGAAGGCATTTAATAAGGGTGCATTGGAAGAACTCGATAAGGCCATTACTGCTTTGGAGACCGATTACCGACGTGAGGAATACATAAAATCAGACTATGGTGGGTCTTTCTGCTCAGGTATTTCAAGAGACCTGGCCACGAAAAGTGATATTGTCGAAGCCCAGATAAGACATAATCAACTGTTGGCACTACGCGCGACTTTGAACAACAATTTGGAAGAAGCCGAGGTGCATTACAAGAAATCCATTGAATTGGATGAGAGCATTAGTTACAGCTATGGTCCGCCGTCTATTCAAAAACCAACACGTGAATTATATGCCGATTGGTTATTGAGCCAAGATCGAAAAGAAGAAGCTAAAAAACAGTATGAAATGTCTTTAAAACGAAACCCTAACCGAACGCTAGTGGTACAAGGGATCAAGAAAACGACGTCGTAGAATATGATCAAATTCTTTCGTAACATCCGTCGTAATTTACTAACTAATAACCGTTTCAGTAAATACCTCATCTATGCTATTGGTGAAATTGTACTTGTTGTGATAGGTATATTAATTGCCATTAAAATAAACACCTACAATACTCAACAAAACACGATCAAGACCATTACAAATCAACTAGAAAATGTCATATTGGAAGCTCAGGGGAATATTGACCTTTTAGACAAAACATTAAGTAAAAGCGCATCCATTATTGACGCCAGTAAAGCATTGGCCAATACTATAGTAGAGCAAAAAGAGCTGCCACCAAAAAAGCTTTCAGAATTGATTGGCACTTCATTTGCACCTGTTCTTAATTATCAACCCAATAGCGAATTATTAAACGAGATGGTGCTCTCTGGTACCATACGAGATCTTAATAATGAAAAAGTAAAATTGTTGTTGTTAGAATTTCAAGCCAGGCTTGCCAGTCTTAAAAACCAGGAATCTTTACATGCAGAAGACCAGAAATTGTGCACCGAACTTCTGCTTGAGCTCGGTGATTTTAAAGCAGTTATGGACGATACTGATGTGTCCAGTAGGTATCTTGGGCTGGCTAAATCGAGTAGTAGAAAAGGGAATCAGGCTTTACTAGACTCAAAAGAATTTGAAAACAAACTACTATTGTTTATGGCTTCTGGAATTGGACTTGAAAGTGGTATGTATCAACCTTTTAAGGCCTATTTACAAACAATGATTGACAGTATAAAAGATGAATTAGATAGTTATGATTAAATTCTTTCGTCATATTCGAAAAACATTAATCTCAAAAAACAAAATGGGCAAATACTTTAAATACACTATTGGTGAAATACTGCTTGTGGTTTTTGGTATTCTTATAGCGTTACAGATTAACAATTGGAACGAAAACAGAAAAGCTAACAATATAGAACTGGAGTTGCTTAAGGAAGTGAGAAACGGCTTAAAAACTGACTTAAGTGATGCGAACTATAATTTGAATTCGCAAAAAGATAAATTGAGGAGTCAGAATATTATTATTAAGTGGTTAGAAAGTGATGAACCTTTTCATGATTCACTCTCAAATCATTTAAATCAAATTCACTTTGGAACCTATTTTCAATCTAATGAAAGTCCGTATCAAACTTTAAAGCAAATGGGATTGCGTACTATTAAAAATGATTCGCTTAGAAATAAAATTACTGGGCTCTATGATTTAGGTTACCAACAATACGATAAATACAATATTGAGTATGAAGAGTTGTCAGATATATTATTGGCTGAGGCAGCCAATTATATTGACCATATAGATTGGTTAGGTCCCAATACAAAAGTCATTAATGTCTCAGGATTGAGATCTAATAAGAAATACATATTCTATTTAAAAACTATTATGCGTTTTAACGAAGTGTTGATCAATGAAACCATACCTCACATCATAACCAACATAAATAAAACTGCAGAAATGATTGATCATGAAATTAAAGTTCGAAAATAAATGATCAAGTTCTTTAGAAAAATACGCTATAATCTTATGACCACAGGAAAAACCGGCAAATACCTAAAATATGCGATAGGCGAAATAATAT
>CAYZKX010000236.1:0-3784 GCA_964479055.1 uncultured Flavobacteriaceae bacterium | reverse complement strand
GAGCATAATCTTTATCCAAGGTAGATTCACTTTTAATGAAAATGGCTGGTACCATGGCACAAATCGCACACGGAATAGCTACCCATATAGAGAGTTGTCGCACAGCAACATCAGCTGATGGAAACCAATTTGGGTCATACATAATGATCCAGAACAATGGTGCGATTACCCAAGCCCATTGCCCAATCCATTGTGCTACAGCCATCAAGCTAGTACGTTCGTGAAAGTCATCACTCATTTCATAACCCATAGCCACATAAGGCACACTAAACAAGGTGAGTCCTAAGTAAAAAAGAATGGACCACAGGAAAAAGTACCAGAAATTGAACTGCAAGGAGTTCTCTCTGAATAATTGCCACATGGCGATATAGGAGACTCCCATTACTACAGCCCCTAAAAGCACATATTGTCGTCGCCTTCCCCATTTGGATTTGGTATTATCGGAAATAAAACCCATTATAGGATCGGTGATAGAATCAAATATGCGTGGTGCAAAGAAGATCACACCCCACATCCACCCTGGAAATCCAAGATCTTCAACCAGAACAACCATGAAAATACCCATAATGGCCGGGAACATCTGATTGGCGAACATACCAACACCAAAAGCAATTTTTTGCCCTAATGGTACTTTTGATATGGATTTCACTTTAGCCATTTTGTAATTCTTAGTTTTTTGAAAGTGTTATAGTTTGTATGGCTTGTGCACTAATTTGTATTTCAGTGCTTTTACCACTTAGTTCTAGTTTGAAATCTTGTTTTTCGTTCCCTTGATTTAATATTACTACAGCTATTGTCCCGTCCGGATTCTGCGCAGCGGTTACCATGAGTTGATCATTTGAAGCATTGACTTCAATAATTTGTGCACCAGGCCTGATGTATTTACTAAAATGCACCATAGTATAATACAGTGGTGTAAAATAGACCTCATCTTGTTCAGGGTCTACGATCACCGGTGCTACACACCAGTTTTCAAACCAATTTGGACCTCCTTGTCTATCCAATACCATATTCCAATCGACCCAGCCGTCTACCCAATTGTTCAAACAGCCAATGATGTCACGCGCATATCGGTACACCGGAACATATTTAGGGTGCAAATGGCGGTCCTTTTCAGAGGCCCAATCCCAGCCCCAATCAGTAGCCTCTTTACTCCAATACCAAGCATCATCTTGCCAATGCGGTACCTCAGCATCAACACAGCCTTCGGTTTCTATAAGGTATTTATCAGGTGCCTTTTGATGGGCATATTGCAAATCCTCTGGGAAATAATCGTATGTACTTTCATACCAATGTATAGCGGTTCCTGCAAAGTACTTTGCAGCGGCTTCATCACGGTACATGACATCTACCCATTCTTTAATCCCAGCGCGGTTTTGATCGTATCCTAAAATGTTGACATGCCCATATCCATCTTGTTCCAACTGAGGACCTAAATGGTTTTGAACAAAATCAGTTTCTTCTTCTGGTGAAAAGTGCATACTTTCCCAGTTGTTACCATTACCATGTGGTTCATTAACCGGAGTAACGCCCCAAATATCAATACCTTCTGCCTTGTATGCATTGAGATATTTTGAAAAATACAGCGCGAAAGAACCATAATATTCAGGCAATAATTTTCCGCCGACAAAATGTTTGTTATCCTTCATCCAAGGTGGTGCGGTCCATGGTGATGCAATGATATTGAAACCATCATTGGATACTGCCATAGCCTCCTTTATCATTGGAATTAGATCATTCATGTCTTCTTCTATTGAGAAATTCTCAATGTTGACATCACCTTCAACAGGCGCATACGTATAATTATTCAATGAAAAATCACATGAGGCAATATGAGTTCGCGTTAGGGAATAATTTGCACCTTCTTCACCGAAATAGGCCTCAATAATCTTATCGCGATTGGCTTTACTAAGCTGATTCAACAAATAAGCGGAAGATTCGGTAAACGAACCACCAATACCTGTAATGGTTTGAAAAGTTTTCTCAGGATTTAGCGTTATTACCGTTAATGAATCGGTGGTTTCTAAATTAGAAACTGTAGTTAATTTATTTCCTGAGGCCGAAGTTTCTATCACTTCAACTTCCAGATGATTAGTATTTGAGTTACAGCTCATAATTAAGGCCAATATTAAAAAAACACTATGTTGTTTAACACATTTCATTGGTCATCAATGCTTTACTGCATTATACTTTTGTTTTAATACCTCAAACGTCATTTTCTTGTTACGATCAATATCAACGATGCCCCAATACTCTTCATTTGGTGATCCGTCATATGGTACTCCTGTACTATTTGGTGCGGTTCCCCCTTCATCCTGAACATCAGGATTGCCTGCTTTCCACCAACCATCGGTAAAGGAGAACATGGCAACACCAGAACATATTTCAGTGTTTTCAAAAACAGCATCAATAATATTGCCATTAGCATCGGCTTGTGCCTGCTGGTTTTCACCTTGTGTATAGCCTTCATCGGCTATCTTCATAAAACTATCTGCCCCAGCTTCAGACAAATACATGGGTTTGTCGCTTACCTTTTGCCATTCGTCAAAAATGGTCTCCGGCTTGTCCCAGCGATACACGTTCATGCCCCAGACATCTATTTCGGTACCCATTGACAGGGCTAAAGCATCAGGCAAATCGCCATGTGCAGTGGTGACCGGATGATTTTTATCAATTTCATGGATGGCCTTGGCTGCTATATTCATATCGGCATACCAATTTTTTATATCACCTTTAAACCACTCTGGGTGGTAATTGTATTCATTACCTAATTCCCACATTAAAATAGCGTTATGGTCTTTATATTGCTCGACATAGTCTAAATACGTTTGTGAAACGATATCGTATTTTTCTTTTTTATCGTTATAGCCAAAACCAATGATCACTTTGATGCCAGAATGATCCAGTTTATCCAGCACATTCTTATCATCGATGGGTGCATAAACTCTAATGGTATTTATGCCTGCTTCCAGCATTAATTCAATATCCTGATCTAATGTTTCAAAACTTCGTCTCGTACTTCCTTTAGGTACAGGATGGTAGCATATACCTTTGATCACATACTGTTTCTCATTTACCAATAATTGTCTACCAGAAACTAATACTCGATCAACTTGAGGTTGATTTTTGCAGGACAATAGGACGAAACCAATTATTAACAGTATGTTCCTCAACTGTATATTCATGTTAATTATTTATTATTTCCGCTTTAGTTTCTGGAACCAAAACCTCCTTCATTAGTTCTTCTGCATTACCATTATAGGTCTTGTTTATTGGGTTACCATTTCGCGTCAAGCCATCAAAATCACCTTGATCTACTAAATCCCATAAGGCATATTTTGCCTTACCATCTATTGTAAAAAGTCCGAAGTGATTTTCGGATCCACCTGGATTACCGCCATCTTTCCAATTTTCATCAAAAGCTTCAAAATAGAAACAAGAAATGTTATTTTTATTTGTCCAATTTCTTAAATGGTTGTAATAAAGTGCTGCTTTATACTCATCTGTTGCCTTAGAACCATTATCTCCATAAAAACCATTACTTTGAGTTGCCCAGCCAGACTCGCCAATATGTATTGGCTTGTCAACACCCAGGCTATCAATGAATGACTTGACACCATTATATTGTGAAATCGCATATTTTTTTGCTCGCAGCATAGCTGCTTCTATTTTTTCCAAATCTGTGTTGTAATGAGTAGTATCGCTTATCCAATATTCTGGAGTATAATGGGTATCATGATATGCGTAGGTGTGCATAGATATATAATCAACAGCCTTAACAAGT
>CAYZKX010000235.1:0-3818 GCA_964479055.1 uncultured Flavobacteriaceae bacterium | reverse complement strand
TTTTACTAAATATAAACACCAAATAACTAATGTTATTTCCAAATTAAGAGTTAGTGAGTACTTTTATTTTTCTCATACCTAATCTGCAACAATAGACATTATATTTTAACTTAAAATTAATCGGCATCATGATTACATTATTTAAAACACGCTTACTCATCATTTCTATTTTATTCTTATTGATACTGGATGTAGAACTAGTTTTTGCTCAAAATAATGATCCCAATTCCACACCAGCCTTGATCCTTGGTCAAGGTGATCAACTTGAGAGGGTTAAAAAAGAGCTAGCTTCAGGTAATCCTCAACTAGTTGCAGCTTTGAAAAATATTGTAGAAAACGCCAATGAAGCACTTGAGCAGCCAGTTACTAATGTAGTTGATATGGGAGAATTACCTCCAAGTGGTGACCCTCACGACTATTACAGCTATAGCCCTTATTGGTGGCCTGATCCTGAGAATCCAGATGGACCTTATGTTTGGCGTGACGGAGAAGTAAATCCAGATCGATATACCTCAGATATTTCGCGAATTGAATCCATGGTTGCCAGAGTTACATCCCTTGTACCCGCTTGGTATTTTACGGGTGACAAGCGTTATGCCGAAAGTGCTGTGGAGCAATTACAAACTTGGTTCCTTAATCCTAAAACCAAAATGAATCCCAATATTAAATTTGGCCAAAAACGACGTGGCCATAATTATAACAGTCCTTCAGGAGTTTTAGAGGCCTGGCGTATGCGCTGGGTAATAGATTGTGCTATTCTACTTGAGTCTTTTCCAGGGTGGACAGAAAAAGATGCAAATGCATTGCGTAAATGGTTTAGTGAATTCGCAACTTGGATGGTGGAAAGTCCTTCGGGCATTGAAGAGTCTATGCAACCGAATAATCACGGAACATGGTATAACGCCCAACTCATTCTATATTCACTATATGGCAAAAACTTTGAGCTAGCACGAAAACAACTTGATGGAATGCCCGCACGCATTTTTTCACAAGTGTTTATAGATGGACGCCAACCACAAGAGCTCATCCGTACTCAATCACTAAATTATAGTATTTACAATGCCCGTGCTCTAATTACCGTGGCACGTCTTGGTCAACATTTAGGCTATGATCTTTTTTCATATCGCAGTTTAGAAGGCCGGAGCATTAAGCTCGCTTTGGACTACATGACACCTTTTATATTCGGTAATAAAGAATGGCCTATTAAACAACTCAGACCTCATAGTAATGAAAGTGCGGCCCAATTATATTGGCATGCAACAATTGGTTTTCAGGACAGTGTATACGCTAAACTGTTACATAAACTTCCCGAATCCCCTCTTCCATCTTCAATTGTTCAATTACTTGATCCATTGCCAGAAAATTGGTAAATCAATATGTGCTCCAAATCCATAAAAAAAGACGAAAAGTTGTTGGTATAATTTGAAATTCATTTTTCAGTAATTAACGCAAACCTTTACCTATTTAATAATTCATATTGTTTATCTAATATTTCGCAAAATCTTTGAATATGAAAACAGAAAAGCCGAAACATAGGTTTCGGCTTTTGCTTTATGTAAAGAAGACAGGAATTATCTTGGCCGACTACCTGCTTATGCATAGAGTTAATAATAAGTTTGACCTTAGTAAACCATTTAAAAATTCATTTTTCTTCGAAGCTCAATAAATTCTGGATGATTCAATACATCATCTTGATAAAAAATATCAATATTGTACTGATAAGCACCAGGGGCTTTGTCATTATAACAAATCTCGGCCCATTCTAGCATTTTTTCTATATTGTTATTAGCATAATATACAATAGACACTGCAAATGGATCTTGATAATTTATGGTGGAAACATTGCTTAAAAAATTATTGGTATACTTAGCTGCCAAAACATCTTCACCTGAGTATGCCAGTATGTAAATTGTTGCCGCTTCTAACAATTCTGACCCGGAATCACCCATCAATTGTCTAGCCTTTTGAGCGTCTTTTATAGCTTCCTGATAATTATTTTGAAACATTTTGGCATATCCTCTTTTTACATAACCCCATATCCAGTTTGGATGTATTTCGAGTGCCTCTGAAAAGGCCATTTCTGATTTAATAAAATTCCCTGAAACAAGATGCACCCAACCTAAATTGTGTAAACCAGATATCGATATTGGGTCAAGTTCTATGGCTTGATTTGCCAAATCAATGGCCTCTTCATAACGCTTCATAGCCACTAAATACGCAGAATACCGAACTAGTGCATCAGCATCAGCAGGATTAATCTCAATGGACTTTTTATAAGCCTCCTCGGCTCCTTGCCAATCAAAATCACCATAAAACTTTATGGCTCCATTTAAGTATAGAGCTTCGGACGAGTTAGGGTCAAAAGCCAAAGCGGTTTGAACAGCTGTTCTAGCTTCATTAAAAATAGTTTCTCTTGACGCAGTTGAAAAAATCGCCTGAATAATTTTCTCATTGGCAATCCCTACATAAGCTTTGGCGTAAGTAGGGTCTATGGTAATGGCCTCCCGAAAGTAACTTAAGGCCTTTTCGGCCTCCTCATGTGTTGATCCGTAACTCAATGCTCTCCCCTTCATATAGTTGTACAAAGCCTTTGGGTTGCTGGTCTCACTTGTATTAATTTTGGCATCCTTACTCTTCAATTTACTTTCTAGCGTTTTTAATAGTGAAGAAACAATAGCCTCTTCCACTTTAATTACATCTTCATTGTTGTAATGTATTTTATCTCCCCAAATCTGTACATCTTCACTAACATCAATCAACTGGCAATTCACCATTAGGTCATTTTCCAGTTTTTCAATTCTACCAGTAAGCATCAAGTCTGCTTTTAATTTTTTACTAACACCCTTAGGGTTTCTATCGGACGATTCTAAAATAAATGTGGAGTTTCTTGAGAGAACTTTTAAGTCTGTTAAACTGGATAATCGATTGATTAAATTTTCTGGTATCCCGTCTGATAAATAGATGAGTTCAGGATCTTTAGATTCATTCTCAAATGGTAGAACTGCAAGAATATCATGAAATTCCATGTCAATCGCCGCATGGTTTCTTGTAAATTCATCGCTAGTTTGCCAATAGTATGTAGATAAAACTAAGGAGGCCGCAGCAATTATAAAATACGTAATTAACTCTCTAAGCTTAAATTGTTGAACTCCTTTTTGACCATGATTCCAGTTCCAAATAACAGAAATAAAAAAGCCTCCGATTAAAATAATTAGAGCAACGGTTAAGAATTTTTTGTTAAGATTGTAATTGGCAATAAAAAAATCGACAGCCTGTAACAACACAAAAGCTGCTGCTGGATAAGCCAAAAGTGACTTCCAGATATTGCGTTCTTTTAATTTTTCTGAGAGTTTTATAATGCGACTAGGTCTTGATAATTCAAATTATCCAATTGAAAAGGAAAGATACAAAATTAACAGCTGGCTTAGTATGTGCATTTTTAGAATATGAAATAGAAAGCCAAAGCATTTATAAAAATTGTATGGCTTTAAACTAAAGGCGCCTGTTATCAATTACTATTTACGATAATATGTACCTTTATTCATATAATAGCGAGTTGTAGCACATTTATCAATCATCGATAATAAATGATATTAAGGCATATCAAATTTGAAATCCACCTGATTTTAGTTCTACTGGTAAATTCATTCTTTGCTTCAGGTCAAGATCAATACGTTAGCAATTATATGAATTTAGATGGTGTCAAAATCCATTATCTTGATTTTGGCGGCCAAGGTTTGCCGATTATTTTAATTCACTCTGAAGGATGGGACGCCTACACATTTAAAGAGTTTGGTAATAGCCTTAATGGAAAAAAT
>CAYZKX010000234.1:0-3824 GCA_964479055.1 uncultured Flavobacteriaceae bacterium | reverse complement strand
ATTATATCCTTTTGAGAAAGGGTTCTTTATTAATGCTTGTGGCCAAGGGGTACTTTCTGCCTTATTAAGCAACTTTATTACCTCCATTGGGTTTCAACGCATACGATACTTACAGAAGCATCGCAACTATTTTAAAGATTTAGAACATGAGTATCAGTTTGTCCTGGATAGTAATAATCATAGGGATATTCATGGCTTAAGACATGAATTCAGATTGGTTAGTACCCAGCGCCAATTAAATTCAGTTTTACAAACCCCTCTTCAGATAGCGGCACTAATTTCAATTGAAGGTGCTCATGTTCTCAATACTGGACTAGAAGATTACGGCATGGTTTATGAAAACAAAGACATTATTGGAAATATTGGTAAAATAAAACAGTGGGAACATCCACCCGTATACATCACGTTTGCCCATAATTTTTATAACGATCTCTGTGGTCATGCAAAAAGTCTGGATCCTATAAAAGCGGTAGTTAATCAAGAGATTGGTTTGAATACTGGATTTACAGCATTGGGAATTCAAGCTTTACACGAATTACTTTCGAGTTCCAATGGTTGGCCCATATATATCGATATCAAACATATGAGTGCAAAAGCAAGGAGAGAGTATTTTAATATTTTGGAAAACGACTATCGGGATAATACCCCACCCACTATTGTAAGTCATGGAGCGGTAGCTGGAAGACCTTTTTTAGGTCAAAGCATGACCTCAGATCTCTTTTATGATGCCGATATTAATTTCTACGACGAGGAGATAGTTAAAATAGCTTCATCGCATGGTTTGTTTGCACTGCAGTTAGACATGAGGCGTTTAGCACATCCAAAAAGAATAAAAAAGAGTTTAAGATCTATTCTTAAAACAACCGATCTCAGTAATGCCGCAGAAATCATTTGGCAACAAATTCGATACATTGCTGAAGTCCTTGATGCATCGGAAATCTTTGCCTGGGGTACGGTTTGTATTGGTAGTGATTTTGATGGTACCATAAACCCGCTTCCCGGAGTTTGGACCGCAGAATCTATCCCATCCTTGTACAAACACCTTTTACCAAAAGTCCAAAACTATTTAGAAAGAAACAATCCGCTCATTCTTGATATCAATAAGCGCATATCTCCTGAAGAAATTTTAAAGCGATTTTTTTTAGACAACAGCCTTAACTTTTTAAAAACTCATTTACGACCGTAAATGCTAATTAATTTCATAGCAACCTGACTAATATCATAGTTTAAAATCCACTCGTGAACTATTTTTATTTGTTAACCCAAAATATAGTGTCATGAAACGATTTATTGCAATTACCAGCCTTATTTTAATGATGCCAACAGCGGTATTTACTCAGGAACTTACTGACTTGGATTTTATTTCCCCGTTCCATGAAAATCTGGCAGCGGTTAAAAAAGGGGATCAATGGGGATTCATAGATACCAGAGGAAATTTGGTCATCGATTTTAGAAGTGATCTTGTTCCAGTAGTCATGAATGGATCTAAATATCCTATGTTTAATTCTGGACGCTGTTTAATATCAAACGAGGTTGAAGGTATTTCCTATTTCGGATATATTAATTACCAAGGAACAACCGTTTTAGCACCTCAGTACCTGAATGCTACGCCTTTTAATGATGGATTAGCAGTAATCCTTAAACTCTTCAGAAATGAATTGGGACAAAACGACGTACTGGATAAAGCTATGATCGACTACAATTACATGGAGTTGGCCATTAATCCTAATGGAGAGGTCATTCATTATATCAGTGAAGACCCCACACATATAACCTTATCAAAGGATTTTATGGATGGTCCACCAGAAATAACCTCCAAAATTATTTCTAAAGATCTTATAGCAATTAAGGATAACAATAAAAAGTGGTCTGTTAAAAAAGTATAAGGTCTAATGCGGTTTTATCTCTTTGCACTGATATCTCTTTTCATTCTGGCCTGTCAACAAAAGCGGGATCCACACAAAGTAGAACAAGGGACCATCACAGAATCTGTGTACGCTTCGGTGATTATCCAGCCCGATAGCCTGTATTATGCGCATTCCGTGGTTTCAGGAATATTGGATAGAAATCTGGTTGAGGAAGGAACTGAGGTAGAGATTGATGAAGGTATTATTGAAATTATCAATAATACCCCCAAGCTTAATTCGGAAAATTCAAAATTGTCCTATGAACTTGCAATGCAAAACTATAAGGGCAGTGCCACCATTTTAAAAAGTATCAGAGATGAAATTGAAGCGGCTCGGCTTCAGTTTCAAAATGATTCAATCAACTTCTTGAGGCGTGCCAATTTATGGGAACAGAATATTGGTTCGAAGGCGCAATTCGATGCCGCCAAACTATCATACCAATTATCTAAAAACAAATTGTATTTGCTTGAAGATAAATTGAGTAGAACCGAAAGTGAATTAAAAATAGCCGTTGAACAAAGTCGAAATAATTATCAAGCATCATTAATCAATTCAACGGATTTTACAATTAAAAGTAAGATCAAAGGTAAAGTTTATGCTTTATATAAAGAACCTGGAGAAATTGTTACAGTAGCAGAGCCGGTTGCTGCCATAGGTAGTGCTTCAAATTTTAATATTGAGATGTTGGTAGATGAGGTAGATATTGTGCGTATTGTAGAAAACCAAAAGGTATTAATCACTTTGGACTCCTATCATTCTGAAGTTTTTGAAGCGGACGTTTTTAAGATTTATCCTAAGAAGGATGAGCGCAATCAAACCTTTTTGGTGGAAGCACGCTTCAAAACAAAGCCACCTAAATTGTATCCCGGATTATCAGGAGAAGCCAACATAATTATTGCCCATAAAAAAGACGTACTTACCATACCCAAATCCTATCTCATCAATGGCGATCAGGTTTTAACAAATGATGGCTTAATAACCATTGAAACCGGTTTAGAAAATTTGGAGTACATAGAAATAACCGCAGGCTTAAGTGAGTCTACATTAATTTACTTAGATAAGTGACCAATTGGAGACTTTTATTGAGTATTGCTAAAACACATTTGCTAACCAAATTGAAGCAAACCAGTATTGCGGCACTCGGTGTCACATTTGGTATAGGTGCCTACATCACATTGGTATGTTTCATGACAGGGTTAAATGCAATGCTAGATGATCTAATTCTAAACCAAACACCTCACATTCATATCTATAACGAAATAAAACCATCCACGAACCAGCCCATTGATTTGTATAAGGAGTTTGAGAATAGTCTTAATGTAGTGCACTCCATAAAGCCCAAAATCACCCAAAAACGCATTCATAATGCCTCACCCATAATGATGTATTTGTCAAATAAAACAGAGGTGAAAGCTGTATTACCACGAGTGGAAGCACAGATATATTATATCGCGGGATCAATTGAAATAGGCGGAAATTTAACGGGGATTCATCCCATTGAAGAAGCCTCTTATTTCAATTTTAGTGATTATATAGTTGAAGGTTCAGCAAAAGCCCTTAATAATACTGATAACAGTATATTGTTAGGTGCCGGTATAGCAGAAAAAATGTCGTTAAAGGTTGGTGATCGTGTACAAGTTAGTCCCCTTGAAGGTGGTTTTTTTCCTTTGAAAATTGTTGGAATCTATCAAAGTGGAGTCGCAGAAATTGATGCCATTCAAAGCTTCACTAATATCCCAACCATTCATCGCATCCTAGGCAAGCCTAATAACTACATCACCGACATCAATGTTAAACTGCACGACATTGATAATGCTCTTCAGTTATCAAAAGAAATTGAAAGACAGTTTAGTTTACGGGCCATCGACATAAAAACTGCCAATGCTCAATTTGAGACTGGAACCACTATAAGAAACC
>CAYZKX010000233.1:0-3848 GCA_964479055.1 uncultured Flavobacteriaceae bacterium | reverse complement strand
CATATACACGTAGGAATATTTTTGGATGAGCTGTAATTATTTTTTTAACTTTGAATTAACATATTCCAATGAATTCTGAAGATTTTCTCCTATTTGCATTTAAGAAAAAAGACGAAAAAGCTTTGTCTACTTTGTATGATACCTACTCAGGAGCATTGTACAATGTGATCTTAAAAATATGCAAAGACGAGTCTGTCGCTCAAGATTTACTACAAGAAACTTTTATTACTATTTGGGATAAGTCTGATTCATTCGATCCTAAAAAGGGTAGAGTTTACACCTGGGCCTATCGTATCGCAAAAAACAAAACGTTAAATACATTGCGTAAAAGTGATGTGCTCATCCAAAGTGAAGAAATTGGTGTATATACTAATATAGAACAAGAGTCTACAATAAGTGAAGAAGATATCCAAACATTAAATGGAAGTATTATGCAATTGGATGAACATCATCGCCAAGCACTGACTCTTGTATATTTTAATGGGCTTACGCATCGCGAAGCCCATAAGGAAATGAATGTTCCCCTTGGAACGTTCAAAAGTTATATTAAACAGGCATTATCTAAATTGAAATTGATGAATGTACAGTATCTCTTGATATTGATATTCTTGTTTTACAATAATAAATGATAGAAAAAGATAACATAAAAGACTCTGGAGTTCTAGAACAATATTTGCTAGGTGAACTAGAAGCCACCGACATGGTCAGTGTAGATGTAATCTTGCAAAATGATGAGGTGCTGCGAAAGTATTTTGATGAATTGGAGAAAAAATTTGAAATGGTTGGTTTAGAAAATGAAATTCAACCACCTGCTCACGTAAAAGATCAAATATTTAATTCAATAGGAGATGTAAATCAAAATAAATCAAAATCGAATCCTTGGTTACTGGGCATTGCAGCAAGCATGGCATTATTTGCTCTAGTTACTGCACTATTTATTTATAGCCAGTTACAGGATGTGAAACAAGATTTCCGCCTAGTTGAAGAAAAGAATAAAGAACTGATTAAAGATAATTCAGAACTAAGTAATGCATATAATGAAGTTACTAATTGGTTAAATGATATTAATAATTTGGATATTGATCGCTATCAATTGACTGGCAATGATATGTCACCTAGTTCAAAGTTGGTGGCCTATCTAAATCATACTGAAAAAAAGGTAATTATTAATACAGAGGGATTACAACAACTTGAAACCTCTCAAGACTATCAAATGTGGGCCGATGTTGATGGTGAAATGATTAGTATGGGAGTTATAGACGTTACTCAAAAACTACACACATTAGATTATATTGAAGATGCAGAATCGTTAAATATTACTATTGAACCTAAAGGAGGCAGTGATCATCCTACGGTTAGCAATCTTATATCCAATGTGTATATTACACCTTAGATTTTTGTTCAATCAATAAATTTTCTAAGGCACTCACCAAACTATGGTATTGAAACTCAAAACCTAGGTTTTCAATTTTTTTGGAACTTACTCTTTGGCCTGTTAATACTATGGTGCTCATTTCCCCTAAAAACAATTTGAGAATTGCAGATGGAATATTAGGAAGCCATAAAGGTCGATTTAAAGTCTCGGCAATCACCTCTGTAAAAGTTGAATTGGTAATCGCATTTGGTGCAACACCATTATAAACACCAGACAATCTGTATTTTATGATAAAGAAAAATATGTCAACTAGGTCTTCAATATGGATCCAAGGTTGCCACTGATTACCCGAACCCAAGCGCGAGCCTAAACCAAATCTTATTGGTTTTGCCATTTTTGGTAATGCACCTCCTTTTTCACTAAGTACTAAACCAATGCGCACCTTTGCAACGTGCACACCTAACTCAGCTACCTTATCGGCGGCTCCCTCCCACTGTTTTACAACCTTTACGATAAAGGAATCGGATTCTGAATTAAAGGATTCATCATAAAAATTGGTCAACGAATCTGGATAATAACCTACAGCACTAGCCGAGATAAAGTGTTCAATCTTAATATTATGTGCTTCAATGGTCTTTCTAAGAAGATCAATTGGTTGAATACGACTATCTACAATTATCTCTTTGTAGCTTCTGGTCCAACGTTCTGAAATTGGCGCCCCAGCCAAATTGATAATAACATCGATGTTTTTAAAAGCAGCAAGATCAATTTCTCCAGTTCCAGGATTCCAATAAAATCCCTTATAGTTGGCTTCATTCTTTATTTTTTGTTTTGAAGTCGTTAAGTAATGAACCTTAATATTGTCTTTTAAGCATTTGTTGACCAAGGCATTTCCCACCAATCCTGTTGCACCTGTTATTAATATTGACTTCATGAATACAAAATTACAACTATAATAGCGCTTTATGGTACACTTTGGGTTGCCTTTAACAGCAATTTATACTCTTATTAAGAGTTATTTTGTAGCCCTTAACATATGACGTTTCCCAGGTGGTCCTGGTAGCCGTTCAACAGTAAAACCAAGCGCAGTCATGCCTCGTCTAACGTCACCTTTAGCCGAATAGGTCACAAGCACACCTTTTGGCTTCAAGGCATCATACATGATCTTAAACATTGCTTTTTCCCACAACTCAGGTTGTACTCTTGACCCAAAAGCATCAAAGTAAATAAGATCAAACGCACTTGTATAGTGCAACTCTGTGAAAAACTCTTGGCGTTTAGTAAGCGTGAATTTTTGATCTATTATTTGGTTAGATTCCCAGGATGAAGAATGCATCTTGTCAAAAATAGTATCATGTTTAGAAGAGACCAATTCGCTAAAATTCAGCTGTTGCAATTCCTCTTGAGTGACTGGATATGCATCGATACCTTCATAGTCCACTACAATACCTTTATCACGAGCCTCCAAATAGGTTAGATAGGCATTTAATCCCGTACCAAAGCCTATCTCCAAAAGCCTTAGCTCATGACAATGCTGTTGTGAAATCACATAATTAAATCCGTGTTCTATAAAAACATGTCGTGCTTCTTGTATCGCACCATGTTTGGAATGATAGTGTTCATTCCAGTCT
Organism: uncultured Flavobacteriaceae bacterium; assembly: GCA_964479055.1. GTDB lineage: Bacteria > Bacteroidota > Bacteroidia > Flavobacteriales > Flavobacteriaceae > CAYZKX01. The sequence continues at coordinate 842 of CAYZKX010000233.1, read as the reverse complement.
TCAATATAGATGGTTTTAGAGCCATCTGCCGTTATCGTAACCCGGCGTTTCAACTTAATTTTTTAACAATACTCCGTCGGCTTCAAATGAATACGTTTTCTTTGGAGCTGTAATTGCTGCAATTTCTTCACTCGATTTACCTGAATCCTCAGCATAATGTTGTTGTTCATCAACCGACATTTCATCTACAAATGCAATTCCATTGACAATCACTTCTTTACCTGCAATATCTTTAGGCATAAAGAATCCATAATCCTTAAATTTCACCATGACCTGTTCTCCATTTTCAAGGTTCAGTTTCATCCAACAGCCTTTTGCCTGACATACCTCATCAACAGTAGCAATCATTTTAGAATTGATGGTATCACCTACACTCATCCCGTCATAATGCACGGCCATACGTTGAGCTGTTAAGGCATCATCTGCAATTATTTCATTACCAAACGATTGATAGGATATTTCTTCTTGAGTTTCACTTACAGATTCCGTTTGATTTTGTTCTTTTTTACACGCCATAATAAAACATAGAACAAGGCCAAAAATCAACAGTTTTTTCATAGATAATAGAATTGAAAATTCGCACCAAATATAAGGCTTTTTTTAAGGATATTTTCATTTTAATTCACCCTTAAAATGTTTAAATTTGCCTCATAAAAAGGAAACATATGATATACGAACCAAAATGTAAGATAGACATTAATACTGTTGATGAATCTCGAATAAATGAAGTTGATTTTGACAATCTGGATTTTGGCCGCGTATTTACCGATCATATGTTTGAATGTGATTTTAAGAATGGTTCATGGCAAACGCCAAAAATACTTCCTTATCGTGCTTTGACA
>CAYZKX010000232.1:0-3866 GCA_964479055.1 uncultured Flavobacteriaceae bacterium | reverse complement strand
ATGGCAATAATTGCATAAATGTTATTATCGAAAATTTTTATCCACTCAAAAATGACATAGTACTTATCTGCCACAGTGGTAGCATTTAGGGTTGAAGGAATAGCTGCGTAAATTTCATCTCCTTTTTCCTGCAGTTCATTATAATTACTTATGAAGACTTCGAAGCTACCAACTTGATCCGAATTCCATCGATTCAATCGTTGAATATGTCTTAAATCTACAAGGCAATATTTTTCATCCAGTTCTTGAAAACCTGAATTATAAATACCGACTATTTTGAAACTTCGAATTCGTGGTGGTCTGTCAAGATCCTCACCAAACAGCATTTGAAACTTATCTCCTATTTCAAATTCCATTCTACCGGCGAGATAACTTGAAATAAGAGTTTCATTATTGACACTCCCCTCATAGGTTGGTAATCTGCCTTCAACTAAGAATTCCTGAAAACTCGACCACTTATAATCCTTACCAACACCTTTAGCAATGGCACCTTCAAATCCATCAATGGTTCTAATAACACCGAACTTAGTAGCCACCCCTTGAATGTGTTCGATGCCACCAACAGATTTAAATTCAGGATAAAAATCTTGCTGCAATGAAATTGGTACCTGGGATTCGTCTGAAGCATTGGCGTCAAAATTATTGATGATGACATGCCCATTAAAAGCCACAACCTTTTCTCGAATTTTCTTTTGAAGCCCAAATCCAGTAGCTACAGCTATAAGCATTACAATTATACCAATAGTAATAGCAACAATTCCAATTTTAATTATTGGCCCTGAAACACTATTTTTATACGTTTTGCTACCAATTATGCGTTGTGCAATAAAGCGTTCGAAATTCAAACTTCTAAGATGACTTTTAAGTTGATCAAAAATACTGTTTTATTTATTTTCTTGACCTCAATTTCATGCAAGGATAGCATTAATGTAGGAGCCATAAATAATGTTCAGGTTTCAAAAGACAGTATTAGTGAAATTATAGTTGGTGCTAATCGCACCGAACTCTATTTACCCTTATTGGAAAATAAGGCTGTCGCTTTAGTCGCCAACCAAACAAGTGTCGTTTTTAAGGATTCACAAAAAGACTACACCCATTTAGTAGATTCTTTGATTGCTTCCAACATTAATTTAAAGAAAGTATTTGCACCTGAACATGGGTTCAGAGGAAAAGCAGATGCTGGAGAACTTGTTGCAGATGGCTATGATACCAAAACCGGATTACCACTTGTTTCACTGCATGGTAAAAACAAAAAACCAAATTCTGAAAGCTTAAAAGGAATTGATATTGTTGTTTTTGACATTCAAGATGTCGGCGCTCGGTTTTATACTTATATCTCAACGCTTCACTATGTTATGGAAGCCTGTGCCGAAAAAAAGATTCCCGTTGTTGTCTTAGATAGGCCCAACCCTAACGGTAATTATGTAGATGGCCCCGTTCTGGAAGAAGAACACCGCAGTTTTTTGGGTATGCATCCCATACCTTTAGTCCATGGTATGACCATTGGAGAATATGCACAAATGATAAATGGTGAGCAATGGTTATCTAATGGTATAAAGTGCGATCTTACCATTGTAAAAATAGAGAATTATCGGCACCATGATTCTTACAGTCTCCCCATAAGGCCATCTCCTAATCTACCTAACGACCAATCCATAAAACTCTATCCCAGTTTAGGCTTATTTGAAGGTACAAATATTAATGCTGGCAGAGGAACCGAGTTTCAATTTCAAAGGTATGGGGCGCCGTTTCTAGATAAGAATCACTATCAATTTAGTTATACTCCCGTGCCAAATTTCGGATCGAAGTACCCAAAACACAAAAATGAAATTTGCTATGGTGCCGACTTATCTGAAGAAGATTTTGACAGAGGATTTTCCTTGAGATTTCTACTGGAAGCTTATCACAATTGTACGGATAAGAGTAAATTTTTCAATACGTCAAATTTCACGGCTCATGCGGGCACTGAAAAGCTTCAAAAACAAATTGAAAATGGATTGAGTGAAAAAGAAATCAAGATGAGTTGGATAAAGGATCTTGAACTATTTAAGACCAAAAGACTCAAATATCTTTTGTACCCCTAATACAAATATCCTTACCCCAGATATTCTGCATTAAACGATCACCACTAACTAATTATCAGAATCAGCCGATAAGGTAGGTCTATCATACTTCTGAAAAGGTTGCTTTAATAAATCTACAACATTGCTGTTTTTTGCTTCATCAGGAAATACGTCAACACCATAGACAATCTTTTCTCTGTCCAAATACATATAAGTCCCTAATAAACGATCCCAAATACTAAATATATTACCGTAATTGGCATCCGTATAGGGTAGCCTATAATGATGGTGAATCTTATGCATATCTGGAGAAACAAACACATAACTAATAGCCTTATCCACTGATTTTGGCATTCTAATGTTGGCATGCGTCAACTGCGTAAAAACCACAGATAATGATTGATATAAAAACACTAATGCAATGGGTGTTCCAACGATAAATACTCCCATAAGGGTAAACGAAAATCGAATCACACTTTCAAGAGGGTGGTGCCTGTTACCAGTTGTGGTATCTACTTTGTGGTCTGTGTGATGGACTAAATGTACCATCCACAAAGGTTTTACACGATGTTCTACAAGGTGTGCCAAATAAGCTCCAAAAAAATCAAGCAATAAGACACCTGTTAAAGCATACAGCCAAAGAGGCATTGCCGGTAACCAATTAATGATTCCAAAATTGTTAGCCTCAACCCAATCAGCAGTCTTCAATAGGATAAAGGCCAATCCGAAATTAATAATTATAGTAGTGAAAGTGAAAAAGAAGTTGGGTAAGGCATGCCGCCATTTTTTGTAATTAAATCTAAATAATGGAATGGCTCCTTCTAGCAACCAAAAAAAAGTAATTCCCCCTACTAATAATATACTTCTGTGTAATGAGGGTATTGTTCTAAAATATTCAATTATGCTTTCCACTTAATTTCTCAAATTTTTATAAATGTAATTCGCCTCTTTTAATTTTACCAAAGACATTTCAGTTTTCCATTCCAGGACATTCTCAACATCATTGAGAAGTTTATATGCTGTAAAATATAAAAATGCCTCTAAGCTTTTATTCGCTAAGGACATATTGTCGCTATCAAGTCTTTTAAGTCGTCTTAATACCTTTCGGGGATTATTCATTACAAGTTCCTGTTTAATTCTTACCAATTCGCAACGCGTTTCCAAATTCACTTTATCCGTTTCTGCCATATTTTCTAAATAAGCTTCTGCTTCATCCAAATAAATATTGGAAAGTTCTATTATCTCAGGCCTGATCTCTTCGGAATTATAAATGGCAAAATCTATATACTTCGCCCCTAAATAGAAGGCTGAATAAAAATCTTTCTTCTTATCATAATTCCGTAATTCCTGATCTAACATTTTAGTATTTAAAGCATACTTATTGACAAAATCTTGAAAGTTGAAATAGTTGTAATTTACATATGCCGTGTTAAGAATATTGCCACTGGCATCCATAATTTTTATAGAATCATCACGAAATAACTGCAGATACCCGTAGGAACGCTTATCCTTTATTTGAGAATACATATCCTCAAAGGCGGTTTCATTCAACAATACTGGAACAAACATGTTCCAAATGATCTCGTTTATTTCTTCACTTAAAAGCAAATCTTCAATAAAAATGGTTCTCCCATTCTGATCTTTTATAAAAACGGGCAATTCGTATTGGGTGGCCTCTTCCCACATTACAAATAGCATTTTGTTTTGCGTCATGGCTAGCTTTTTTGCCACATCAAGAGATTTCATCCACTCCTGAGCATTAACTCTACACGTACTTAATAAAGTTAATACGAGTACAAATAC
>CAYZKX010000231.1:0-3890 GCA_964479055.1 uncultured Flavobacteriaceae bacterium | reverse complement strand
CAAGAAGAAGAATAAAAATTAAATAAAATAATACTAAATATTATGGTTAAGATTACAGCCGCAGAGGTGAGTAAATTAAGAAAAATTACAGGTGCTGGTATGATGGATTGTAAAAAAGCACTTGTAGAATCTAATGGAGATTTTGATGCTGCCATAGAACTTTTACGTAAAAAAGGTCAAAAAGTAGCAGCTAAAAGAGCCGATAGAGAATCTAGTGAAGGTGCTGTTATTGCAAAGGTTAGCAATGATCACACTACTGGTGTTATCGTATCATTAAACTGTGAAACAGATTTCGTTGCCAAAAACGAAAGTTTTGTAAACCTAGCTCATGATCTTGCTGAAATTGCACTAGCTCATGCATCGTTAGATTCTTTTTTAGCCGCTGATTACAATGGCCTTTCTGTTTCTGAAAAATTAACAGAACAAACTGGCGTTATTGGTGAGAAAATAGAAATTGGAAGCTTTAAAACATTGGAAGCACCATTTGTTGGATCGTATATTCATGCTGGAAATAAAATTGCCACATTAGTAGGTTTGTCCAATAGTGTTGAAAATGCCGAAGTAGCTGCCAAAGACATCGCTATGCAAGCAGCAGCCATGAATCCAATTGCATTGAATGAAGAAGGTGTAGATGCTTCAATAGTTGAAAAAGAAATTGAAATTGCCAAGGAGCAATTACGTGCTGAAGGAAAGCCAGAAGCTATGCTTGATAATATTGCTAAAGGAAAACTAAAACGTTTCTTTAAAGACAATACTTTAGTTAACCAAGCATTCATTAAAGACAGTAAAGTTTCTGTTGCTGATTATGTTAAATCATACGGTGATGTTTCAGTAACTGCCTTTGAGCGTGTTGCATTAGGATAATCAAGATCGTATTTGTAATAAAAAAAGCCTGATATTGCTATCAGGCTTTTTTTATTATGATTTGTTTATTAATCTATGCGTTCAAAACTAAGTGTTCCTAATCTATTGGTAATTCCTGGACCAGGTCCGGAGTCATCAACAAACGGATAACCATTGATTAATAAAATTGGTGCATTATCGTCCATGTCATCTGAAGTGTACATGGTTCCAGAATCGGTTCCAGCATCAATAGGGAACAATTGAAATCCTTGTAACTCAACAAGCGTATTGTCTGGATTTACAATATCAAAGGCATCCACACCAACAAACCAGTCTGGACTTGGATCAATTTTAATAACCACACTAATAAGAGTTGTACTAGGAGTAACCGTAATTTCTTTAATATCGGTGCCTGTTGGCCCTATATCATTACCCATCACAATAACTGTAGGCGGATCAGAGTCAAACTGAGGTGTTAGTTCGTTAACCAATTCAGTTGTTTCACCATCTTCTACATAGGCTTCCAAACCGGCAGAAGCTATTTGATTAATACCAAATAACCTGGTGTTGGCGTCGTGAGCCACAATAAACATTTTAACAAAGCCAGCATCCATTGGATAATCCTGTGGATGTGTTTGATCAGTAAAATTGGCGTCAAATGTAACACGATATGTGGCTGAAGGGGTTGGTAGTCCGCCGCCATTTTCGCCATCTCCTGAATTATCATCGGAAGGACAGGAAAACAACAAAGCCGAAAATATAAAAACGCCTAAAAAGTTCTTCATGATAGTGCTATTTTTTGATAAATATAACGATATTAATTTATTAATAGTATGAGCCCAATAATTTAAAAAAAATGTGTGCTATATTTGCAAAACTACTCTAATAAACAACAATGAAATACAAACGCATATTACTAAAATTATCAGGTGAAGCTCTAATGGGAGAACGCCAATATGGAATCGATCCTAAACGATTAAGTGAATATGCTCAAGACATCAAACAGATCACTCTGTTAGGTGTAGAAGTGGCCATTGTGATAGGCGGCGGCAATATATTTAGAGGTGTTGCAGGAGCCAGCAATGGCATGGATCGCGTACAAGGCGATCATATGGGGATGTTGGCGACGGTGATCAATGGATTGGCATTACAAAGTGCTTTGGAAAATGAAGACGTTCCAACACGTCTGCAAACTGCCATTAAGATCAATGAAGTAGCCGAACCATTTATAAGACGAAAGGCCATGCGACATCTCGAAAAAGGACGCGTCGTAATTTTTGGTGGCGGAACTGGAAACCCGTATTTTACTACAGATTCAGCAGCGGTATTGCGTGCCATTGAAATTGAAGCCGATGTCATTTTAAAAGGCACTCGTGTTGACGGCATATATAATTCTGACCCTGAAACTAATAGTGACGCAACAAAGTTTGATCATATTAGTTTTGATGAAGTATTAAAGCAAGGGTTAAAAGTAATGGATACCACAGCATTTACTTTAAGTCAGGAAAATAATTTGCCCATAATTGTATTTGACATGAATAAAAGTGGTAATTTACTCAAGGTCGTTTCAGGTGAAAACATTGGAACAACAGTGAATCTTTAATCTCATTTTTTGGCTTGGTTTTTGAACCGGTCAAACTCAAAAATATAGATACTATGAAAGAAGAGGTTGATTTCATTTTAGAAACTACTAAAGAAGGCATGGACAATGCCATTAAACATTTGGAAAAAGAATTAATTAATATTCGAGCAGGAAAGGCAAGCCCTTCTATGCTGGCAAGTGTGATGGTTGATTATTATGGTACACAGACACCCTTAAATCAAGTTTCAAACGTCAATACACCTGACGGACGTACTATTTCCGTTCAACCATGGGAAAAATCCATGTTACAAGAAATCGAGCGAGCTATTATGGCTGCAAATATTGGTTTTAACCCTATGAACAATGGTGAAACCATCATTATAAATGTCCCACCATTAACAGAAGAACGTCGTAGGCAACTGGCCAAACAAGCCAAGGCCGAATCAGAAGATGCCAAAGTTGGTGTGCGAAATGCCCGAAAAGAAGCACATCACGAGATCAAGAAAATTGATGGGATATCTGAAGATCTGCAGGGAAATGCCGAAATTGATATTCAAGATATGACCGATAGGTATATCAAAAAAATTGACGAAATGTATCAAAACAAAGAAACTGAAATAATGACTGTATAGTTCGGCGGCAATAATGCCGCCTTTTATTTGTTATTAAGTCACAAATTTTCTTTTCTTTATGAAATATATCTGGTTATTAGTTCTTTTATGTTTTATTACTAACAACCATGCGCAATCTACAATTCAGGATACACCCGAAAAAGCCATAGATTCCACAAATAAGTCAGAATTCCTAGATTATATCGTCAATGGATATCTGCCTACTAAGTACTTTCTATTCGATCTAAGATACTTGCTCAAATACAATCAATATGAAACATTTAGAACGGGTCTAGGAGGCATTACAACTAATGCCTTTTCAAATAAAATTCGTGTTAATGGCTATGCTGTTTATGGATTAGGTGATGAAGAGTTTAAATACAGCGTTGGTGGCGGTTTTCGTTTATCCCAAAAAACTAACACCTGGTTAAGCTATAAATATACTAGCGATCTTGAAGAATCAGGAAGCAACAATTTCTCTACAGACAAACGCTTCTTTCAATTTATTGAACCACGACTTTTTAATATCAGTTTGTTTCATCGCAATATTTCTCACACCATATCGATTGAACATCAACTCGCCAAGACTTTGCTTTCGGATTTTGAAATGAGCGTTAATAATATTGAGCCTACCTACAAGTATATTTTTAGTCCTAATGCACAGGACAGCTATAGAAGTTTTGAATTGTCATTACTAAAAGCGACGCTGCAATGGAACCCATTTAGTGTATTCCGGCCACTTAACAATGTGATTGTAGAAGAAAAAGAAGGATTTCCAAAATTCACACTGCAGTTTACCAAAAGTTTTAAAGATGTTTTAGGTGGTGACCTCAATTTCTCAAAATTGGATTTCA
>CAYZKX010000230.1:0-3894 GCA_964479055.1 uncultured Flavobacteriaceae bacterium | reverse complement strand
GCGTCATCGTGCTACCTAGCAAAGCGTGGATATGATGTTACAATCTTTGAAAAGAATGCAACAGTAGGGGGGCGTGCACGACAACTAGAAAGAGATGGATTCACCTTTGACATTGGGCCAACATGGTATTGGATGCCCGATGTTTTTGAGCGTTTTTTTAACGATTTTGGCAAATCTGTTGAGGATTATTATTTACTTGAAAAATTAAATCCGGCGTATTCGGTTTACTTTGGGAAAAATGATTTTATCACAATTGAAGATACTCTAGATAAAATCTGTATTGCTTTTGAAAAAGAAGAAAAAGGAAGTTCGGTAGAGCTTAAAAAATTCATTGCGAGAGCTCAGGATAATTATGAGATCGCCATTAAAGATCTCGTCTATAATCCTGGGGTTTCGCCTTTGGAATTAGTGACTACAGAAACTATTAAAAAATTAAATCAATTTTTTAGCACGATCAAGAAAGATGTACGAAAACAATTTAAAAATAATCGTTTAGCACAAATCCTTGAATTCCCTGTACTCTTTCTTGGTGCTAAACCAAGTAACACGCCTTCTTTTTATAGTTTTATGAACTATGCCGATTTTGGATTGGGTACATTTCACCCCAAAGGTGGTATGTATCAGGTGATATTGGCAATAAAAAAATTAGCAGAAGAATTAGGAGTTACCATTAAAACTCAGGCATCAGTTGAAGAAATACTCGTGAAAAATTCCAAAGCCATTGGCATTATTGCCGATGGCAAAACGTATTTAAGTGATGCTGTATTGAGCGGAGCAGATTATCATCATACTGAAACCTTGTTAGCTGAAAAATACAGACAGTATGCTGATTCTTATTGGAATAAAAAAACATTTGCACCATCTGCTCTGCTCTTTTATGTTGGGTTTGACAAAAAACTCAAAAATGTTAACCATCACACTCTGTTTTTTGATGTAGACTTTGATGATCATGCCAAAGCGATATATGATGATCCACGTTGGCCTGAAGAGCCTCTTTTTTATGCTAGCTTCCCAAGTATTACTGATAACACTTTTGCGCCAGAAGACAAGGAAGCTGGAATATTCTTAATACCTTTAGCTCCAGGCATAGAAGATACCACAGAATTGAGAGAACAATATTTTAACAAGATCATGTCACGATTTGAAATTCTTACACAGCAAAAAGTTAGTGAAGATATAATCTTTAAAGAATCTTTTTGTGTAAATGATTTTGTTACTGAATACAACTCATTTAAAGGTAATGCATACGGCTTAGCCAATACATTAATGCAGACCGCATTTTTAAGACCCAAACTTAAAAGTAAAAAAGTAGACCGTTTGTTTTTTACTGGTCAACTAACAGTACCTGGTCCAGGCGTCCCACCATCTATTATTTCCGGAAAGTTAACTTCAGAACTTATTGTTAAGGAATTTACCAAAAGAAAAAAACCGATTCATCAACCTAATATTCAGCACGTATAATCATGAAAGCTCTCTTTGACCAAACTTCTGCTAAGTGCAGCAAAATTGTAACAAATACCTATAGTACGTCGTTTTCAATGGCGACCAAGATGTTGTCAAATTCAATTCGCCAGGACATCTATAATATTTATGGATTTGTAAGGTTTGCCGATGAAATCGTAGATTCTTTTCATGATTACAATAAGGAGGATCTCTTCAACAAATTTGAATATGATCTTGAGCTGGCATTAGATTATAAGATTAGCCTAAATCCAATACTAAATGCCTTCCAACATACATTTCATAAATACCAACTTGACAAAGCTCTGGTTGATGCCTTCATGAATAGTATGCGCATGGATTTACATAAGTCTAAATATCTTACCAATGAGGAATTTAAGACGTATATATACGGTTCTGCAGACGTAGTTGGTTTGATGTGTCTAAAGGTTTTTGTTAAAGGTGATGATGAGAAATATAATGAACTTAAAAAAACCGCAATGGCTCTTGGATCGGCATTTCAAAAGGTTAATTTTTTACGTGATCTTAAAGCCGACTTTGAAGACTTGAATCGTACGTATTTTCCAAATACTGATCTCATGAATCTAACTGAGACCGAAAAGCAAACCATCATAAATGATATAGAAAACGACTTTGCTGAAGGCTTGAAAGGTATTAAGAAACTGCCTATTGAAGCCAAATTTGGAGTCTTCATGGCCTATCGCTATTACCGTCAATTACTGAAGAAGTTAAAACGTACACCAGCCATTGAAATAAAGCATTCAAGAGTTCGTGTTCCAAACTATAAGAAATTTGAACTGCTCACTCGCAGTTATGTAAAATATCAACTTAATTTATTGTAAATTTAAGCATGCAAACCGTGTATTGGATATTGATCTTTGTTGGCACTTTCATGTTTATGGAATTCATGGCCTGGTTTACACATAAATATGTAATGCATGGTTTTTTATGGCATTTGCATAAAGATCATCATAAAAAAGACCACGAAAGTTGGTTTGAGCGCAATGACGTTTTCTTTTTGTTCTACGCCATAGTAAGTATGATATGCTTCTATCTATGGAGTTATGAAAGTGTGTGGTTCACTCTACCAATTGGTTTAGGAATTCTGGCCTATGGAATCGCGTATTTTGTGGTTCATGACATCTTTATTCATCAACGTTTTAAGATGTTTCGTAATGCAAATAATTGGTATGCCAAAGGAGTTCGAAGGGCACATAAAATTCATCATAAACACCTTGGAAAAGATAAAGGAGAGAATTTCGGGATGCTAATAGTACCTATGAAATACTTTAAGACCAAATGATGGAATACCTATATCTTCTCTTAAATCTAGGTTCCATTTCAATTCCCTTTATATACAGTTTCCATCCCAAATTGAAGTTTTACAAATTATGGAGGCCATTAGCTTTAGCTTTGATATTAACCATGTGTATTTATATTCCATGGGATATTATATTTACCCATAATGGTTTTTGGGGCTTTAATAAAGCTTATCTAGTTGGTATCGAAATTCTCAACTTACCCATAGAAGAGTGGCTTTTTTTTATATGCATACCTTATGCATGTGTGTTTACTCACTATGCTTTACTCTATTATCTACCCAATTTGAGTCTTACAAGAAAAACAACAAAATTACTGGCAACTTTACTTTTGTTGATACTACTTATTTTGTGCATCTCCAATCATACTAAATGGTATTCCTTTGTCAATTTTGGTTATGGCTTGATATTGACACTCATAGTACTCCGATTTCGCATTGCATTATTGCAAAACTATTTTGTAACATTTTTGGTCATGCTTATCCCATTTTTTATTGTAAACGGAATTTTAACTGGTAGTTTTATAGATAATGAAATAGTGTGGTATAATAATGATGAAAATTTAGGTATACGTCTATTTACTATTCCTGTTGAGGATACAATTTATGCCTTTACATTGATATTGACCAATTTATTCACATTACAGCTATTTAACGAGAATTTATTCCAAAAGAAGTTGGTCAATTAGTGCTCTCACTTTAGTACTATTCCAATTGGCAGCACCTGACTTATCAATATAAATCGTCCCTGACTTATCAATTAGGAATGTTCTTGGAATAGCGGTTACATCGAAATCATTGGGATAAACTGACAATGATTTAAAAACTTTAAATGGGTAGTCATTGGTATTCAAAAATTCGTCAATGACATCTGTGCTTTCATCAGATATTAAAACAAATTGAATCTTGTCATTATAGTCTTCATATAACTCTTCAATACTAGGAAGTTCAGCTATACATGGCGGGCACCATGTTGCCCAAAAATTCAATAATATGACTTCACCATCAAAATCTTCAAAGTTATAGGTGTTTCCTTCAATATCAATCAAGGGCCAATTACTGAACTCGATCACTTTACGGCTCTCTAAAGATTCAATAGAAGGACCTATTTTGGC
>CAYZKX010000229.1:0-3940 GCA_964479055.1 uncultured Flavobacteriaceae bacterium | reverse complement strand
GTTTAGAAACTGAAACCGTTTTTGAAAATGCTATGGTTGTAGAGGCCACTATCACTAATGAAATAAAACAGCAAAATATCAAATTAACGCGAGCCTATGCCACTGGAAGTAGTGGTCCGGTTGTTGAAAGTGATGCCAATGTAAAAATTATTGGAAGCGATGGTAATGTGTTTGAATTTCAAGAGCAGGATCTCGGTATTTATAAATCTAATTTTGAATTTGCAGCGGTGCCAAATGTGGAATACCATATCGAGATCGTGACAATGGATGGACATGAATATGAGTCGACTAAAATGACACTTACTCATAACACAACTATTGACAATCTTTACATCTCACGCGATTTTAATGAAAACGATGATGAGGGTATTTCTGTATTTGTAGATGCCTTTGATCCGTCGAATAATTCAAACTATTACCGATTTGAATTTGAAGAAACCTACAAGATTATTGTCCCACAATACAGTCCTTGGGAATTGGTTATCGTAAACCGAGAGTTTCCCTTTCCAACTGAAGTATTGGCAGATCCTTTTACTATTGCCGACTATTTAGTGACTAAGGAATTACGACCGGAACAGAAACAAATTTGCTATAATACATCCAAATCCAAACATATTATAACAACGACCACAAGTGATCTCGTAGAAGACCGATTGGATCAATATAGAGTTCACTTTATCAATAGAGACAATTATATAATCTCACATCGTTACAGTATTTTGGTTAAGCAATTTGTGCAGTCTTTTGAAGCCTTTAGCTACTATGAGGCTCTTAATAATCTATCGGAAACTGAAAGTATATTATCAGAAACTCAACCAGGATTTTTACAAGGAAATTTATACTCAACTACGCATCCTAATGAAAAAGTCATTGGATTTTTTGAAACAACTGCGGTAGACTCAAAGCGCCTTTTCTTTAATTATAGCGATGTGTTTCCTGGTGAAGAACTGCCACCTTATGTAATATCATGTAATGAATTTGTGGCACCACCACTATGGAATAAGCCACCAGATGATGCAGATGCGGCATCGAGTTCTCCATTGATCCAAATTCTAGATGAGGGCTTGGTTTATTTTAATGATAACCTTCAAGACAATGAAGCAGAATTTCCATATGCCCCATTTCTTCTGGTCCAACCAGAATGTGGTGACTGTACAGTATTAGGAACAACTAATATCCCTGAATTTTGGGTGGAGTAAATGAAATCAATGAGCAATCTTAAATCCTTTTTTTACTACATCTGTATTCTGCTAAGTATAACGGCTTGCGTAGAAGAAATAGACCTGATTTCTGAAGTTACATTTGAAGAAATTTTAGTCGTTGAGGGTACTATTACCGATAAACTGGTAACTCAGCATATAAAACTTGGCAGAAGTTATGCTTTAGAGAGTGAAGGATCAGCATTTGAGTCAGGAGCTACCGTCCGAATTATTGATAATAATGGTACAACATACAATTTTAATGAAACGGAACCAGGAGTCTATGCATCCGTGCAACCTTTTGCTGCCAGTGGTGGGCTTACTTATAAATTGGAAATAGAGACAGCGAATGGTAGAACATATGCCTCTGAAGAAGTAAGTCGTGTTGGAGAATCTCAAATTGATCAGGTTTATATAGAAGTGGGTGTTAATGAAAACAATGAAGAAGGCATTACCATTTTGGTAGATGCTCAAAACGTTGATCCTGATGCACGATTTTTTAGATATGGTTATGAAGAGACTTATAAAATTGTAGCTCCAACCTATTCACCATTTGAATTAATTATTCAAAATGATGATTTTCCATATCCTCCTGAAGTCCTTGCAGGCCTTTCACCGCAAGAGGTTGTCGATTTTTTCGTCACTAAAGAACTAAGACCAGAACAGGAGCAGGTCTGTTTTAATACGGTATTGTCGAATTCAATAATGTTGGTTGATGCCTATGATTTTGAAGGGAATGCTATTGAACAAAATAAAGTACGTTTTTTAAATAGAAACAACTACATCATATCACACCGTTATAGTATTTTAGTAAAGCAATATACACAGTCTAAAGAAGCGCATAATTTTTACAGCAGTTTGGCAAGTTTAAGTGAAGAAGAAAGTATCTTGTCAAATAATCAACCAGGATTTTTGAATGGAAATATGCGTTCTTTAATAAACGCTGAAGAAAAAGTAGCCGGCTTCTTTGAAGTGTCTGGTTATGATGAGAAACGAGTTTATTTTAATTATGACGATGTGTATCCAGGTGCTATACTTCCACCTTATGTAAAAGATTGTAGTGTACCTTGGGTTCCAGCTCTTTATGTAGCTGACCCAATTGAGTTGATTATTGGGCATTCGCCTCTACAACGATTTATTGAAGATGGCTATCAACATTTTATGAATAACTTTGATACACCATTTGTAGAGGATTATAACACTGCACTATTTCCTTATACGCTGGTATTTCCTGAGTGTGGTGACTGTACATTTTTAGGGGAAACAGAAGTGCCTGATTTTTGGATAGATTAACCTTATGAAAAAGATAAAAATTTACATATTACTATTAGGTTTAGGGATATTAATAGCCAGTTGTGTAGAGGAAATCGATCTAGTGACCGAAACCGACTTTGAGAGTGCCTTGGTCGTTGAAGCTACAATTACCGACCAGGTTAAATTTCAAACCGTGAGGCTTACTCGCACTTACAGGCTAGAAGAGGAAGGTCCTAATATTGAATCAGGAGCATTAATTAAGGTGGTTTCTAATTGTGGCGAGAATTATGAATTTACAGAAGGTTCAAATGGTGTTTATACGTCTAACGTCGAATTTGCAGCTCAAAGTAATTGTGATTATCATTTAGAAATTGCAACTCAAGACGGACGTCAATATAGCTCTTCCAATGAACAGCTCCCTCAAGACACTCAAATTGATGAACTCTATGCTGTAAGAGATTTTAATGAGAACGGCGATGAAGGCGTTTCTATTTATGTTGATACGGCCGATCCAACAGGGAATTCAAAGTTTTACAGATATGAATATGTGGAAACCTACAAGATCATTGCACCACAGTATTCGCCGTTGGAACTTGTGGTATTAAATGATGACTTTATTTACCCTCCAGAATTTATTTTCATGTTTGATAATATTGAAGAGGTTATCGATTTCTTTTTCGATATTGTATTACGTGAAGAGCAGGAGCAGGTTTGCTATAATACTGTGGCATCTAATACACTTATTTTGGCCAGTACCACCGATTTGGTTGAAGATGCCTTAGACCAATTTAGAATACGGTTTCTAGGCAGGGACAATACAATTATTTCACATCGCTATAGTATATTAGTGACGCAGTATGTGCAATCACAAGAAGCACATGCATACTATACTGCTTTAAACGAATTAGCGGAGAATGAAAGTATACTTTCTGAGACCCAACCCGGTTTTCTTCAAGGCAATATGGTATCATTAAGTAATGCCAACGAAAAGGTAGTAGGATTCTTTGAAGTTAGTTCTTCCGATACACAACGCATTTATTTTAATTATGCCGATCTTTTTCCTGGTGAAATTATTCCACCTTATTACCTCAGCTGCGATTATATTGGATCTCCCACATTATTAGAAGAAGATTTTTTTCATAACATCACCAATTCGCCTGTAATTGATGCTTTAAACGCAGGTTTTATTTTTTATCAGTTCAACGACAACAATGAAGGTTCACCATTTGCCGTAACACCTTTCGATATGGTGTTTAGAGAGTGTGGCGATTGTACCGTTTATGGCGATAATCAGGTGCCAGAATGGTGGGAAGAATAGCTGTTATTTCCGTTCCAAGACGTTGCTAATTTTTGTAAATTTGGGAAAATCAGCCAATCATGAAAACGCTTTTAAATTTTCTTGTTTTAACTCTTATTACTTTTCAAACTTTTTCTCAAAATATCATGGGCGCTTGGGAACGCTATCATACTTCTGAAAATGGAGAAGA
>CAYZKX010000228.1:0-3959 GCA_964479055.1 uncultured Flavobacteriaceae bacterium | reverse complement strand
TCATCATTACCAGCTTCTGTAGCCGCAGCTAATGATTTTTTTGCCAATTCAATAGCACCTGCTTTATCTCCTGCCGCAGCATAGATCAATGATTGCTGACGTAACTGCCAAAATCGCGGTGTTTCATTCATGGCCATGGCCTTATCGATCCATTCTTTAGCTTGTTTAGGATCTTTACCTGTAGCGTGATAGTAACCAGCAGCTTGATAATAATCTCCAAAACTAGGTCCATTCATTGTGGATTCGATTGAAGCCATAACTTCAGCGTCGGTAGCTACTTCAAATTTAACACCAACATAAACTTCTTCCCATAACATACCAATCACTGCCGAATCATTGGCCAGATCATCTATAGAAATTGTAAAAGACTCGATTGGCATTGGCATAGGAATAACTTCCGAAGTTACTTTTGCAACTACTTTAGAGTCGTCCCATTCCTGAGGAACACCACCACCAGCATGATCTGTATAAAAATAAACCTCCCATGATTTTTCACTAGGTTTAGTTAAAATAGCGTAAGATCCTGCCTTTACTTCGTTACCGCCAATTTTTACGTCTTTACTAAACGTCACTTTAGTTCTGGCATTGGCACCAGTGCGCCACATCTTGTTATATGGTACTAAGTCTCCAAAAATAGTTCGACCGCGCATGTTAGGTCTAGAATATTCAATACTAACATCAGTAAGTCCAACAGTCTGTTCGATCTTGGCCGCAGGACTTGGTGCTGGTGTATTGATCTGAGCATTTAGATTGCCTGCAACAACAAATGCAAGCATTAATAAGAATAATTTTTTCATTCGTTAAGTGTATTTTGATGATTATTATAAAGTGCGCTAAAGTTACTCATAACTGCATTTTTAAATGTTAATAATTCCTTAAATAAAAGGACGTCTAGATCGTTTTAAAAGCCTTTAAAATTCATTGAGAAATAACTTTTAAAAGAGATATACCTTAAAGTGGGATCATTGATCGGGCTTTTTTTATTTCTATCTATTAAAAGAGCTGCCCGGACATGTTTTATAGCTAAAAGCACGCGCAGTACCTTTCTAATTATTATGTAATTAAAAGGCTGCTTCTCCTACTAATCTATTCTAAAATAGGCATTGTTAATCAATACGTTAAATTTTGTTTAATGTTTATTGAAATAAGTTAAACATTTTATATTTTCGTAGTGTAATCAAAGAAATTGCATAACATGTTCACACAAAAACCATATGATCCAACAACCACACTCAATGGTTATTCCGTTGAGGAAATTGGAGATGACCATCTATATTCAAGTTTAGAAACACCTTTAAAACCTAATGCGTTCAAACTTTCCGATGCCGAGAAAAAAGAGAAGATCGCAATTCTATTTGAGGAGATCATGGATGTTATGGGATTAGACCTCACGGACGATTCCCTTCAAGGTACACCACAACGTGTTGCCAAAATGTACATCGATGAGATCTTTTCTGGTTTGAACCCTGCAAACAAACCAAAGATTGCCTTATTTGATAACAAGTATCAGTATAATCACATGTTGGTAGAAAAGAATATTTCATTCTACTCCAACTGTGAACACCATTTTGTCCCAATTATGGGGAAAGCTCATGTAGCTTATATATCCTCAGGAAAAGTGATCGGCTTATCCAAGCTTAACAGGATCGTGCAATACTATGCGAAACGTCCTCAAGTACAGGAACGCCTTACCAACCAGATCGCCAACGAATTGAAATCTATCCTGAACACTGAAGACGTTGCCGTTATCATCGATGCTAAACATTTGTGTGTATCATCACGCGGTGTCAAAGATGATACATCATCTACGGTCACAGCCTATTATGGAGGGAAATTCAATCAACATCAAAAAATAACAGAATTACAGAACTATATAAATAATTGATCATGGACATAATAGATAGAGCATTAGAATTTGAAACCCGTAAAAAAAGCAGATTGACAACCAGCGACCGTGTGAAACTATCACGTGAAGCTAAGGCCCTGATCCTAGATCTCAACGAGGTCTATAAGAAAAAGAAAGATGAAAAGATCATGGATCTCATGAAACGTCTTACTGTTATTAAGCGCAAGGTCGAAAAGCGCCTTAAGGGTGCGCCATTAGTAGCTTGATTAATAGCAGGCTGGCCATTCGTGGCCAGCCTTTAAATTAACTTTAAATGAAAACAATAATAATAGTTGGTGGTAGTAAAGGTATTGGACATGCGTTATTGAAGCTGGCCCTTGAATCGTATAGAGTAATAAACATTAGCCGTACCAAACCTGATATTAATCAAGCCAATCTTGTGCATTACAACTGTGATGTCACTAAGGATGACTTGCCTATCATTGATCAAGCCGACGGACTAGTATATTGTCCAGGCTCCATCAATCTCAAGCCTATTTCAAGACTTAGCACCGACGATTTCAAAGCCGATTTTGAGATCAATGTTCTGGGTGCAGTGCGTTGCATTCAGCACTATTTACCAATACTCAAAAAAGGTATTGATCCATCGGTTATTTTATTTAGTACTGTCGCTACCAAATTGGGCATGCCTTATCATGCCAGCATTGCTACAGCAAAAGCTGGTGTTGAAGGTCTAGTAAAATCATTAGGTGCAGAGTGGGCGCCATCAATGCGCATCAATGCCATTGCACCTACAGTTACCGATACCTCTTTAGCGTCTCGACTATTAAGAAATGACAATATGCGAGAAAATATAACAGAACGCCATCCATTAAAAAAATTTTTGCATCCTGCTGAAGTGGCCGAAATGGCCATGTACCTGCTTTCGGAAAAGTCCAGATCTATCTCAGGACAAGTATTTGCAATGGATTGTGGCATAGTAAACTTTAAAATATGACTTTAACCAGCCTTTTTAAAAAGAGAACAAGACAAGACACCAATGGTCCTGTTAGTTCGATTTACAAATTAAAGATCAACAGTTTGCAAGGTAAACCCATTACTTTATCGCAATTTGAAGGACAATTTATGTTGTTTGTCAATGTCGCTTCAAAATGTGGCTTTACCAAGCAATACAAAGAATTGCAAGCGCTTCATGAGATATGGGGAAAGCAATTAGTTGTGATCGGATTGCCGTGTAACCAGTTTGGCAATCAGGAACCTGGAACGGCATATGACATACAGGAATTCTGTGAGGTAAATTACGGCGTTAGTTTCCTGATTACCGAAAAGATCGATGTTAAAGGACGTCGCCAACACCCTATATATCAATGGTTGACAGACGCCTCTAAGAATGGCCATAAGAGTTCGACGGTACGATGGAACTTCCAGAAGTATCTGGTAAGCCCAGAGGGTGAGCTTATAGACTTGTTCTATTCTAATGTAAGACCTTTAAGTTCAAAGATCACTAAACACCTATAATATGTTCAAACTATTTAAACCTAAATCGGAATTAGACAAACTTCAGGCGAAATATGAAAAGCTCATGAAGGAATGGCACGAACTCTCATCGGTAGATCGTGCTAAGAGTGATATGAAATATGCTGAAGCACAGCGTATACTCGATCAGATCGAAATCCTAAATCAAAACTAATGGATCGCAAACTTGTGCAGTTGCTGGTTATTTTCATGATCATCAATTTTGGTGGTCTGTATCTAGGAAGTGCACTCATGAACAATGGACCTGTATCTAATTGGTACCTCAGTTTGGCCAAAGCGCCATGGACGCCACCAGGTTGGGTTTTTGGGGCGGCTTGGACCACAATTATGATTTGTTTTTCCATTTACTTGGCCTATTTGTTCAAGTTTCAAGATTCCCTTTTCTTGAGATTAATTCTTGCGCTACAGGTGTTTTTAAATGTGAGTTGGAATTACTTTTTCTTTAATCGATACCTGGTTTTCTTTGGTCTGGTGATCATCATTTCACTACTCATCCTTATTCTTAACTTTTACTTTAGTTTTACGGTGCATAGAAAGACTAAGTCTAGATATTGTTTGTTCCCATACATTGCCCGGC
>CAYZKX010000227.1:0-3986 GCA_964479055.1 uncultured Flavobacteriaceae bacterium | reverse complement strand
ATCACATAATAAGATCCTATTTTCAGCACTAAAGAAATCATGATATTTAAGATCTGCAGTGATATAAGCATCGACACCTGATGCTTTTGCATTAGAAATGGCAAAACTTCCAGATCCTCCTAAAATAGCTACCTTTTTGATTGGTCTATCTAGTGGTTGCGAATGCCTAATGCAAGAAGTCTTCATGCGTTGTTTCACTAAACTTAAAAATTCAGATTCTGAAAAGGCATTTTCAAATTCACCAACCATCCCCATGCCAATATGTTGATTTTTATTATCAAGATTAATTACCTCATAGGCGACTTCATCATAGGAATGTGCTTTAAACAAAGCTTGAAGTATATTGGATTCTAAATGTTTTGGAAAAGTAACCGTTATTTTGACTTCTGCCTCAGCATGATCTTCACCTTGAGAGCCTAAAGTAGGCTTAGCGTTGGCATTACCTTTAAAAGTACCAGTACCTTCAACATTAAAACTACAATTACTGTAATTGCCAATTGTACCAGCGCCAGCATTAAACAAAGCTTGCCTAAGATCATCAGCTTCATTTACAGGCACATAAGTGGTCAATTTTTTTATGGTTCCTACCTGTGGTATCAAGATCTTATTGTTTTGCAAACCTAATGTCTCACAGATCATGTGATTTACGCCTTGTAGCGCATTGTCCAATGCCGTATGAATAGCAAAAATATTAATGTCGTGTTTGATGGCTTTCATAACCACACGCTCAACATACGTTTTACCTGTTAATTTTTTTAGACCCTTAAAAATAATGGGGTGAAAGCTCACAATTAAATTACACCGCTTTTGAATGGCTTCTTCTACCACTGATTCTAAGGTATCCAGTGTAACTAAAATTCCGGTAACTTCAGCATTTTTATCTCCTACGAGTAATCCTACATTGTCGAAATCTTCAGCATACGAAAGGGGAGAGAGTTCATCAAGAAGAGCAATGACATCTTGAACAATCATAACGGTTGAGTTTATTCAAATATAAAATAAATAATTACTTTCGTTGCAATGGATCTTCTTAGAAAAATATTGTTCCCCTTAGTACCTGTATACTATTCAATCACTTGGCTAAGGAATTTGTTTTATGATATTGGATTGATAAGGTCTACAACCTATAAATTTCCTCTTATCAAAGTTGGCAACTTAAGTGTAGGTGGTACAGGTAAAACGCCTATGGTAGAATACCTGGTTAGACTGCTTTTGAAAGATCATAGAACGGCGGTTTTGAGTAGAGGATATAAACGTAAAACAACAGGACTGGTAATCGCTAATAATACAACCACTATAGATGCCATTGGCGACGAACCTTTTCAAATGAATCAAAAATTTAATAACCTTATCGTGGCTGTAGATGCCAATAGGCGACGTGGGATTGAAGCATTAATGCAGCTTGAAAATGCTCCAGAAGTAATAGTATTGGATGATGCCTTCCAGCATAGAAGGGTAGGGTCTGGACTAAATATACTTTTAACCCCATATAATGATCTTTACAGTAATGATATTGTATTACCTACAGGAAATTTAAGAGAACCTCGAAAGGGTGCTCAGCGTGCTCAGATCATTGTCGTTACTAAATGTCCAATCAAGTTAACAGAGAGCGCTAAACAGGACATTATACGTAGACTTAAACCTAAAAGTTATCAGTATGTATTTTTTAGCTTTATAAATTATAGTGAAACCATAATTGGCGAAAGTAATCGTAAAGATTTAAGTGCACTTAATACGGATTCGTTTTGTCTGGTAACAGGCATTGCCAATTCACAACCTTTAGTTGATTTTTTGAAAGGACAAAACATGAATTTTGAGCATATGGAGTACAGTGATCATCATAATTTTACCCATGATGAAATTGCTGTTTTAAATACAAAAAAACAGATTTTAACCACTGAAAAAGACTATGGGAGATTGCATGGAAAAATCACAACTGAGATATATTATATACCTATAGAAATTGGGATTTCTGAGGGTAATAATTTCAATGGATTAATCACAAACTATGTCTCTAATTTGAGGCTAAGTTGAGGCTTTTTCTTTTGATAGAGCCAAGAATAATTTTTTCTCAAAATCTTCTTGTTTAAAGGGCTTTGAAATAATATCATCAAAACCAGCTTCATCAAACTCATGCATCTTGTCTTCAAGGGTAACAGCAGTCAATGCAAATATAGTAAGCTCTTTATTAAAGCTTCTAATTTGCTTGGTTGCTTCAAGTCCACTTATTCCTGGCATATGGATATCCATAAGTACCACATCATAAGTGATCTCTTTGACGCGTTCAACCGCATCTTCACCATTGTCAACAATGTCACAATTAAGTCCCATTTTAGATAGAATCTTCTTTGTGATCATTTGATTGATCTTGTTGTCTTCTACTACTAAAATATTCACGTTTCTTAAATCTAGTTCATTAAATTTGTCTTTGAGGCCATTAGATTTTTCTTTAACGACTTCATTGGTTTCTCGAAGTGGAATCTCTACGAAAAAGCAAGTGCCTTTTCCAAGTTCACTTTTCATATATATTTGTCCGCCTAATATTTCTACAAGGCCTTTTACAATTGAGAGTCCTAGTCCCGTACCACCATATTTTCTATTGATCTGTACCGAGCCTTGAGAGAAACTTTCAAACATATTCTCTTGTTTCTCCTTGCTAATACCTATACCATTATCTTCAACTTCGAGACGTACTTTATAGGTTTTCCTGTTCTTTTTGATTTTTTGAACACGTACCCAAATATCACCGTCTTTAGTGAACTTAATCGAATTACCTATCAGGTTAATCAAGATCTGGGATATTTTTAGCTGATCGCCATCAAATACTTCAGGTAAGTGTTTATCGTACTCAAAATGGATTGCTACATTATTATCGATTGCCTGGTTGTTCAATGCAGCAATTACGTTTTCGGTTTTATATTTTAAGTTGAATATTTCGGGATCCAATTCTACTTTATTGGCTTCAATTTTATTGATTTGTAATATGTCATTAATAAATGTCAAAAGATAGTCTCCTGAAAACTTGAGCGACTTCAAATGTTGCATTTGCTCGGGCTTCGGGTTTTCTTCCATCAACATGTTCGTCAAACCTGTTACGGCATATAATGGTGTTCGCAATTCGTGAGTAACGGTTGATAAGAAATTGGCCTTTGTTTTGGCGGCAATTTCGGCGCGTTCCTTCTCGGTCAAGAGCTCCTCATTCTTCTTATACAACATGTTGTTTGTTTTTAAACGAATGTTGTTGTTTTTGTAAAGCGATAAAGTAAGTAACGAAAGGATAGTGATAAGAGCCACACTCAATATTGTGGTTAATTTACTAAGGCTACTGGCTTCATTCTTTTTTTCAATTTCATCCTGCTGACTCTGGATCAATGCATCTTTATCTTCGGTGGTGAAAAGATCCCTTTTTTCAGGTGATAAGCTGGCACGTTTAAGTTCTAAAATGGAATCATTTAACCGGATGTAATTCCTTAAGCTTTCACTGGCTAGAGCATGATTTCCATTATAAGTATGGATATCACTAAGTACATTATAACCTTTATTGATGATCTCTAATTTCCCTATTGATTTTGCCAATTCTATACCTTCATTGGTTTGAGACATGGCTTTTTCTGGCTTTTCTTGTAGGAGAGCAACTTCACCGCTATAAATTAAAGCTGAACTTTCAACTGCTGGTAATTCATATTTGCTTGACAGAATAATAGCTTTGTCCAGAGACACATTAGCTTGGTTTAAATTGGTTAGTGCCAAATGAGTTTTACCTTGGAATAAGGCCACTTCGGCAACCAATTCATTTAGTCCTTCCTCCTCAAAAATGGTATTGGCCGATTTAAAATAGTCGAGGGCCTTCTCATACTTGTTATTGCCCAGATCAATGATCCCATAAACAAATCGTGAAAAGGCAAGATCTACTACTTCATCAAGATCTGCTTGTATTGCAATCGCTCTAATGACAGAGGTTTCAGCTTCTTTAGACTCTCCAATAT
>CAYZKX010000226.1:0-3990 GCA_964479055.1 uncultured Flavobacteriaceae bacterium | reverse complement strand
CTATTGCGAATATTCAAATTATAGAACTTGGAATTGACGTCGTTTTAAAAAATATTAAAATTGCCAGCTGGTTAAAAAACACCATTCATTATTGTTTATGTAACAACCCTTTAAAAATATTATTTTGTGGGAATGTGTTTTTAAGTGGTGAACACGGCATATTCTTAAAAAAAGGAATTGATAAACACAACTTGTTCTCGTCCATAACCAAGGAAATTAGCAACATGTCGAAAGCAATGCGCCCACTTCATGCTATATTCGTTAAAGATTTTTATAAGGATTCCTTACATATTACCGATGCCATTTTAAAATTTGGTTATGCTTCCATGCCAGTAGAGCCCAATATGATAGTGACATTAGATCCTAATTGGAAAAGCTTTGACGATTATAAAACTGCTCTCAAATCAAAATATCGTATTAAAGTAAATAAAGCCGATTCCACAAGCGCTTGTCTGGAGGCCAAATTGTTTTCTGAAAAAGACTTTGCCTTGCATAAAGACGAATTGCAACAATTATATGAAAATACCATAGCGAATGCCGATTTTAATGCGCAAGTTTTGAACTTAGACACGTACATTGAACTCAGGGCACTGTACAGGGAAAATTTTATAGTAAAAGCTTATTTCTATGAAGATCAAATTGTTGGATTTTTATCGGCCTTAAAAACGAATAATCATTTGGATGCACATTTTATCGGACTTGATTATTCACTAAATAAACAATGTGCCATTTATCCTAGGATATTAAATGACTACATTCGTATTGGCATAGAACAAAAAGTGGTACAAATAAATTTGGGACGAACAGCTTCCGAAATCAAGACAACTATAGGTGCTCAACCGGAAGATCTAATGTGCTACATCAGGCACAAACGTAAATCGGTCAACACCTTTGTTAAACCATTCTTCAATATGGTACAATTAAAGGAATTTAGGCATCATCAACCGTTTAAAACAAAAAAAGAGGCTAATTAGCCTCTTTAATTTAACATGTTTACGCTTAGACCCAAGCGTTAATAATGCCTCCCATTAACGCCATAGTTAAAATCCAATATCCAGCATTTATTGCTACATATTTAAATGATTTTTGTTCAAATAAGGCATTAGTTGCCAAAACTGGCATCGCGACCAATAAACCCATTAAAGCACCATGAAGAGCGCCATGTTTAAAGGTCATGAATTCTGTTCCTGGTCCATGAGGCATGTCAGGAGCTCCACCAAGCATGACTTCAGGCCAAAGCGAAAAAGCAATTAAAAATGCCATTACAACTGCTAAACCATAGGTTTTCCCCGGATTCATTTGTTTGGCTTTTTCTTCAGTCATTCCAGATTCAGCCATCCAGGCAGTTCCAAATACTTTCGGGTTATACCAAATAAAACCCGTTACCAAAGGTAAAATAGAAGCGGCTACTATAGCTAGCCAATTAATGTCCATTCCTTCCATAATGTTATGTATTAGTTAGTATTTATTCACTTTCAAAGTACAAAAAAATTAACCACTAAATACACTCAGGCGAGATCAATTGGTCTTTTGCCATATTTTCTCGTGTCCTCAACACTCAAAATCTTAAAGTCTGAACTTTTAGGAAATGTCGTAATACGATCTCTTATTACATCGGGAATTCGCCCAAGTTTTCTAGTTTTCATATCAATAAAAGAAAACAGCATTTCGGCATGTGCTAAATGCTTCCCATTATCATCATAAAAATTATGTAATAACCGTACAAATCGGGTGTCATTGGTCATCCCGTCGACTTCTATACTTACGCGCACCACAGTATCCATTCTTATTTCTTTAAAATAATAAATGTGTTCATACAACACAATGGGGCCCAAACCAAATGACGCCATCACATCTAATCCAATTCCATGATCTGTCAAAAATGACATTCGCGCATGACTCATAAATTCAACATATGATGAATTTCCCAAATGTTTGTTGGCGTCCAGATCATTCCACCTAATTTCAAATTCTTTAAAATACATAGCTTCAATTTGTGCTTAAATTTACATATTTCGAAGATAAACCATATTAGTAAACTTGCGTGATTTAATTATCTTTGCTCAACGCTAAAAACAACGCATGATCAAATCAATGACAGGATATGGAAAGTCGGTTTTACAACTTCCATCCAAAAAGATTTCTATTGAAATAAAATCTCTTAACAGTAAAAATATAGATTTGAATATGCGTATGCCCTCCAGCTATCGTGTGAAGGAATTGGAATTGCGAAAGCTGCTGTCAAGTAAATTGGTGCGTGGCAAAGTGGATTTCTCACTCTATTTGGAGATCACAGGCGAAGAAACTACTTCTCAAATTAACAAACCAGTTGTCAAAGCCTATATGCAACAGCTCAAAGATGTGGTTGCCTCTGATGATGCTCAGCTCTTACAAATGGCCATAAGACTACCCGATGCAGTAACTACAGAGAGAGAAGATATTAACGAAGATGAATGGAAAGCCATTCAAGATGAGATTAATTCAACATTAGAAAAGATTGAGTCGTACAGAATTGCTGAAGGAAAAGCACTAGAGAATGATTTTGATAGCAGGATTAAAAATATTCACACCCTTTTAGAAAATGTCATTGCAATTGACCCCGAACGCATTGACCTGGTAAGGGAGCGCCTTAACAGAGGTATTGCCGAGATCAAAGAAAAAGTAGACGAGAACAGATTTGAACAAGAATTGGTTTACTACATCGAAAAATTTGACATAACCGAAGAGAAAGTGCGTCTACAAAATCACTTGGACTATTTCATTAAATCCTTAAATTCATCCGATTCTAATGGCAAAAAATTAGGCTTTATAAGTCAAGAAATGGGTCGAGAAATCAATACCATTGGTTCAAAAGCTAATTATGCTCCTATGCAAAAATTGGTGGTGCAAATGAAAGATGAACTCGAAAAGATTAAAGAACAACTATTAAATGTACTTTAATGAAAGAAGGAAAACTACTTGTTTTTTCAGCACCCTCAGGATCCGGCAAAACAACTATAGTAAAGCATTTGTTGCAGCAAAAAGAATTGCAGCTTGAATTTTCCATATCTGCAACATCAAGGGAGAAGAGAGGCGATGAAATTGATGGCAAAGACTATTATTTTCTTACCATAGATGAGTTTAAGAATAAAATCAAGAACCAAGAATTCATAGAATGGGAAGAAGTGTATCGTGATAGTTTTTATGGTACTTTAAAAACTGAAGTAGAGCGTATTTGGAGCTTAGGGAAGAATGTCATTTTTGATATTGATGTATCGGGTGGATTACGTATTAAACGCAAATTCCCGGAACAAACTCTGGCTGTTTTTGTAAAACCTCCAAGTATTGATGAGCTCAAGATTAGACTTAAAAAAAGGAAGACTGAAAGTGAGGATAAGATTAACATGCGTATTGCAAAAGCATCTGCCGAATTAGCAACAGCGCCTTTGTTTGATGTCATTATTGAAAACGATGATCTGGAAAATGCTTTTAAAGCTGCGCGAGAATTAGTAGCTCAATATGTTTCAAAACAATAATCCATGCAAAATCAAATTGGCCTTTTTTTTGGAACCTTCAATCCAATTCATGTTGGTCATTTGACTATTGCCAATTACCTAACTGAGTATTCCGATCTCGATAAGGTATGGTTTGTAGTTACACCGCACAGCCCCTTCAAAAAGAAGA
Source organism: uncultured Flavobacteriaceae bacterium (assembly GCA_964479055.1). GTDB lineage: Bacteria > Bacteroidota > Bacteroidia > Flavobacteriales > Flavobacteriaceae > CAYZKX01. The sequence goes on along the minus strand of CAYZKX010000226.1, from coordinate 327 downwards.
GTTCGTTGTTGGATAATCATCATCGGTATCAAATGGTAGACCGTGCCGTTGAAGATTACCCTAATTTGAAGGCAAGCGATATTGAATTCAAATTATCACAACCCAATTATACTATAAATACATTAGTACACTTGGAAGAAAAGTTTCCCAAATTGAAGTTCGCCCTAATCATGGGAGAGGATAATTTAAAAAGCTTCCACAAGTGGAAGAATTATGAACTCATTTTGGAACGCCACTATATATACGTATATCCACGATTGTCTTCAGGTAAGATAGATTCAGAGATAAAAAATCACCCAAGAATAAAATTTATTGATGCTCCAATAA
>CAYZKX010000225.1:0-3991 GCA_964479055.1 uncultured Flavobacteriaceae bacterium | reverse complement strand
CACAACTTATTGGGTGAGTTTCTCACACCTAGGCTGCATTTAAGATATACGCCATGGGAAAAAGCTGCTTTTAGAGCGTCCGTAGGTCGTGGTAAACGTAGTGCCAATATTTTCACAGAAAATCAAAAGTTGTTTGCGTCATCAAGAACAATCAATTTAATAAATTCAGGTGGTCCAATTTATGGTCTGGACCCAGAAATTGCATGGAATTATGGTGTATCCTATTTACAAGGATTCAATTTATTTGGAAGAAAGGCAGATATTATTTTCGATTTTTACCGAACAGACTTTCAGAACCAGGTCGTTGTGGATTGGGAAAATTCAACACAGGTTTCTTTTTATAATTTGCAAGGAGATAGCTATGCGAATAGCTTTCAAACAGAACTTAATTACAACGCCTTTGAAGGCTTTGATCTAAGAATGGCCTATAAATATTACGACGTACAAACGGAATATAATTCTGGAAAAAAAGTACAGCCCTTAACACCTAAACATCGCGTTTTTGCAAATGCATCGTATGAGACCTTGAAAACAGACAAAGGTGCACAATGGAAATTTGATGCTACTTTTAATTGGTTAGGTGAACAACGTTTTGCATCGACCAGTGATAGCCCATTACAATTTCAATTACCTGATTATTCGCCCACTTTAGGTACCTTAAATGCACAGGTTACTCGTGTTTTTTCTCCAAAATTTGAAGTATATTTAGGAGGTGAAAATATTACTAATGCTAGACAGAGTAATCCTATAGTTAGTGCTGAAGATCCGTTTGGACCATATTTTGACACCACTTTTGTTTATGGCCCAATTTTTGGAAGTATGTACTATGCAGGATTACGATATAAAATAAATTAATTATGAAAAGAATTGTTTTACTTATCGTGCTTATGGTAGCCACTACTACCTATGCACAAAACAAAAATGCTAAAGCTTCTATTGAAGTAGATGGTGTTTGCATGATGTGTAAGGAACGCATTGAAAAAGCAGCCATAAAGACCAAAGGTGTAAAATCGGCAGTATGGAATGTTAAAACACATGAATTGAAATTGATCTTTGACGAACGCAAAACAAACTTGACTGCTATTCAAGAAAATATCGCTGCTGTGGGTCATGATACCAAGGAGTTTAAAGCTCCTGATGACGCTTATAACTCCGTAAATCCATGTTGCAAGTATCGAGATCCGGAGGTGATAAAAAATCATAAGAATCAAAATTAAGTGTAAAATGAAAAAACTAGGATTAAGCATTATATTGTTGTTTTCATTAATAGTAAGTGTTGTTAGCTGTAAACAACAGGCCGAAGAAAAACACGAAGGTCATACCACCGAAACGCATCAGGATCATGCAGCCGAAAAAGCTGATTTGGCCATGAATTATTATTATCAATGTCCAATGGACTGTGAAGACGGCAAGACTTATGAAGAGGAGGGATCATGTCCAGTTTGTAAGATGGATCTCAAAAAAATGGATAAAGAGCACAGCGAAGACCATGATAAGTCTAAGGACCATGAACATGAAAATGATGAGACCCATGATCAATAAAATTAGCAAAACCGAAGCTTTCCGCTTCGGTTTTATTATGGTGTTAGGAGGTTTATTATTTTATTGTAAGGCAGATGAGTTAACTGGTAGGGAAATCATTGAACAAGCTGTAGAAGCTCATGGTGGGCTAGAGCGATGGGAAAACATGAAGCAATTGAGTTTTGATAAGGCGGTTACTTTATTTCTGGAAGATGGGAGCACACAACGCGAGACAGATCAGTTTCAATTATTTCAGTTTAGTGTGCCATTTGGAAAGATAGAATGGGAAGAGGATTCTATAGAACATCAAATAATTTACGAGAAAGAGAGAATTACAAAGATCGAAAATGATAGTCTCTTAACTGCCCCTGAAGACGGTTATCTTGCTGAGCGCGCTTTCTTCGCTTCTGAATTTGTGATCAAACAACCCTTTGACCTACTTAGAGCCGAGGTTACTCTCACCCGCGAAAAAGATACCATAATAGAAGGCAAAGAAGCCTATGTGGTTTCATCGGCATATAAGAACCAAACGCCAGATGCTGATCGCTGGTACTACATTGTAGATAAAGCATCTTCAACTGTTATTGCAAATAAGGTAGTTTTAAGCGATCATACAAGTTGGGTAGAGAACCTCACTTACGATACTTCTACCGATTTCAAATTCAATGCTCATCGAAAGAGTTATCGTTTAAATGAAAAAGGAGAGAAGACGTATTTAAGAGCAGAATATTTTTATACTAATTATCAAGTCCTTTATCAAGAGTCCCAATGATCACTATTAAGAGCTCACCTAATGAATAATGCCAATTTATTTTTTTCATATTCAAGGCATTGAATCACTAGGTTTAAAAAAATTAGGAAATAAAAAACGCTTCACATAATGAAGCGTTTTTTTAATATAATCCTTAATAATGACTTATTACATCATTCCCGGCATACCGCCGCCACCCATAGGAGGCATTGGAGGCGTGTCTTCTTTAATATCTACAAGAGCACACTCTGTAGTTAAGATCATTCCTGCAACTGAAGCCGCATTCTCTAAAGCAATTCGGGTTACTTTCTTAGGGTCGATAATTCCTGCTTTGAGCATGTCTACATAGGCTTCTGATTTTGCATCATAACCAAAATCCTTTTTGCCTTCGATAACCTTATTGATTACAACAGATCCTTCACCACCTGCGTTTTCTACAATAGTTCGTAAAGGTGATTCAATGGCTTTATTCACAATTTGAACTCCAGTGGTTTCATCTAGGTTATCTGTAGTAAGCTTTTCAAGTATAGTTTTAGCACGTACTAGAGCAACTCCACCACCTGCAACGATACCTTCCTCAACCGCTGCTCGTGTTGCGTGAAGGGCATCATCAACGCGATCTTTCTTTTCTTTCATTTCAACTTCACTTGCTGCTCCTACATAAAGTACGGCTACACCGCCTGCAAGTTTTGCTAATCGTTCTTGTAGTTTTTCCTTGTCGTAATCAGAGGTCGTAGTCTCTATCTGCGCTTTGATTTGATTCACTCGCGCTTTAATATCCGATGCTTTTCCTGATCCGTTTACAATAGTCGTATTGTCTTTGTCAATGGTCACGGTTTCAGCTGTACCTAGCATGCTAAGATCGGCATTCTCCAATGAGAAACCTCTTTCTTCAGAGATCACAGTTCCGCCCGTTAAAATAGCAATGTCCTCTAACATGGCTTTACGTCTGTCTCCAAAACCAGGTGCTTTTACCGCTGCAATTTTCAATCCACCACGTAATTTATTTACCACTAAAGTGGCCAAGGCTTGTCCTTCAACATCTTCAGCTATGATCAATAATGGACGACCAGATTGCGCTACAGGTTCTAAAATTGGTAGGATTTCCTGAAGGTTGGCTATCTTTTTATCAAATAGTAAGATATATGGATTTTCCAAATCAGCGATCATCTTATCGGCATCGGTAACAAAATATGGAGATAGATACCCTCTGTCAAATTGCATGCCTTCAACCACATCTACATATGTATCTGTTCCTTTTGCTTCTTCTACTGTGATCACGCCTTCTTTACCCACTTTGTCAAAAGCAGTTGCAATTAATTCGCCAATTGTATTGTCGTTATTTGCAGAAATTGAAGCCACCTGCTGAATTTTTTCAGATGAGTTTCCTACTTTTTTAGCTTGTTTTTCAAGATCACTTGCAATTGCATCAACAGCTTTGTCAATACCGCGTTTTAGATCCATTGGGTTAGCACCAGCAGCCACATTTTTTAAACCTTCTTTCACAATAGCTTGTGCTAAAACAGTTGCGGTTGTAGTACCATCACCTGCAAGATCATTGGTTTTAGAAGCGACTTCTTTCACCATTTGTGCACCCATATTCTCCAGTTCGTCTTCAAGTTCAACTTCTTTAGCTACGGTAACACCATCTTTTGTTACTTGAGGGGCCCCAAATGATTTACTGATAATTACATTTCTACCTTTAGGTCCTAAAGTTAC
>CAYZKX010000224.1:0-4011 GCA_964479055.1 uncultured Flavobacteriaceae bacterium | reverse complement strand
AGCGTAGCGCATTTATTAAAAGAGAACTCAAGCGTCTTGAGTTGCTTAAGCAAGTCGTTGTGATGGAAGAAGAATAGGCAACTAAATAGCCTTATATACTTTTTCGAATGGCACCCTAAAGCGCGGTCCATAAATTCCAGACTCATCTCGTTTACCACATCCAATTACCATATTTATTTCAGCACCACGAGGTAAGTTGAGAATGTTTTTAATTCTTAACGTATCACTGCCTTCCATTGGACAGGTATCGTAACCAATAGCAGCCATGCTTATCATAAAATTTTGAGCTGCCAGTGCGGCACTTTTGTGAGCCACTATGCGCATATCGCTTAATCGTACTTGACGGTATATTGGACGGAAAATGCCTGTTATTTGAAAAAGGAGATATTTTAAAAGTCCAAAAATTCCTAAAAAATCAAAATAAGTTATAGGCATCGCTTTTTTATAATAGTTCAGCGCCATTTTTTTTCTTTTTGCAAGTCTTTCGTCTAATTCAACTTTAGAAAAAGACTCATTTAAAAAGTCAATATTAGCCTTACAACGTTGACGCCAAAGATCTTTACGCGATACAATAACGACTAACTGCTGTGCTGTTTTTGCAGCATTTTGATTAAAACAAGCTTGTGCTAGTTGGTCCATAATGGATGTGTCCGTAATATGATAAAACTCCCATAATTGAAGATTGCTACTTGTTGGAGCTAAAGAAGCATTGTGCAAACAAGCTTTTACTTTCTCTGCTTCAATAGGCTCTTCTTTATAAACGCGACATGACCGTCTATAAGTAATAGCTTCCGAAACCGTTTTTTCCATATAAAGATTTTTAAGGTGCAAATATCGTGGATAATTTGTTAGTCACCTTAAGTTTTGCATTAAGATTATGATTAATTAATACTTGAAAATTTATTTTTAAATCAATAATCGGCTTATTTTTGCCTAAATACAGTAGGTACTAGTATATATACACAAACATTTGTATTAACTTAGAACTCCTAATTTTGAATGATGATGAAGCCAGATGAAATTAATTTAGCTACGGAAACAGCGTTTAGTGATCTAGAATCATATTTTCAACAATTCAGAAAACACATTGTTGGTAACAATGCTACCTTTACTTCAGTCAACGGTGAACAGCCCATTTTGTATGCCGATTGGATTGCCAGTGGACGATTATACGGTCCTATTGAAGAGACTATGCAGAACGTAATTGGTCCAATGGTGGCCAATACGCATTCATTCTCAAGTGAAACGGGTAAAGCATCTACTTACGCTTATAAAGAAGCAAGACGAATAATTAAAAGGCATGTCAACGCTAACGAAAATGATGTTTTGGTAACTGCAGGTTCAGGAATGACAGGTGTATTATCGAGATTACAACGAATGATGGGACTGCGCTATCCTGATGCTGTAAAGGAGAAAATACAAATTCCAGTTAATGAGCGTCCTGTAGTATTTATTTCACATATGGAGCACCATTCCAATCACGTTCCCTGGATGGAAACCATTGCAGAAGTGGTCATATTAAAATGTGACGATAATAAGTTGGTGTGTCCTGAAATATTAAAAGAGACCGTTGAAAAATATAAAGACAGACCTTTATTAATTGGGTCTTTCACAGCTTGTTCTAATGTAACAGGAATAATTACACCTTATAATGATTTGGCTAGGGTGATGCATGAGTTTGGTGGCTATTGCTTTATTGATTTTGCAGCTTCAGCACCATATGTTAAAATAGATATGCATCCAGATCATGAAGACGAAAGACTAGATGCAATCTTTTTTTCACCGCACAAATTCTTAGGTGGCCCGGGAACTTGTGGTGTTTTGGTTTTTAATAAAGAACTATACCGCACGAGCTGTCCTGATGTTCCAGGTGGAGGTAATGTCAAATGGACCAATCCATGGGGTGAATATGCCTATTATGATGATATCGAGACTAAAGAAGATGGTGGAACTCCCGGATTTTTACAAGTTATGCGTGCTGCCATGGCAATTAGGCTAAAGGAGAAAATGAACGAAGATAAAATGGCAAGGCGTGAAGAAGAGTTATTGGATCTTTGTTTTAATGAACTGAAGGAGATTCCTGGAGTGTATTTACTAGGTTATAATGATGAAAAACGTATTGGCTGTGTGGCCTTTGGAATTGAAAACATTCATTACAATCTTGTGGTGCGTTTACTAAACGATCGTTTCGGAATTCAAACTAGAGGTGGTTGGTCCTGTGCAAGTACCTACAGTCATCATTTATTTGAACTCAATGAAGATTCTTCAAAACAAATAACACAAGGAATTTTAAGTAAAGACCTTACTATAAAACCAGGATGGGTGCGTCTTTCATTACACCCCATTACCACTAATAAGGAAGTACATTACATTTGCAATGCCATTCAACAAATAGTTGAAAATGTGGATGAATGGAGTCAAGGCTACCGCTATAATAAACAAAATAATGAATACGAGTATATTCACGGTGGTGACGAGAAGTTGATACGAAAAGTTGAAAACTGGTTTCAACTGTAGTTAAAGACTTATCAAGGCATTAGCATTAATTCTCAATTTTTTCAAAATCCAATTTCAGGCTTGCTTTATCTAAGGCGTTGGTATCAATATATAATTCCTGATCTTTCAGTAGTTTAATACGCTTAGTTTCTTGGGCAGATAAGGTAATGTTTTTAATAACCTTTCCTTTTTTTTGAATTCTAACTGAGAACTCACTACTTCCAGAATTTTCAACTATGGCATAACAATCTTGTCCATAAAATGGGTTTATAGCTCCATCTTGACCTTTGCCTTTACCAGTCATAAGCATACTTTGAGAGGGCTCCAATTCAAATTTAGATTGAGCATGACTGAGGTTATAGGTTAACGCAGTAAGAGCAAAAATCAAAAAAAGTGTTTTCATAATTATTGTGTATTAATTAAAATGAATTTTGTGGAGCCGGAGAGAATCGAACTCTCGTCCAAACAAGCTACATAAAAGCTTTCTACATGTTTAGTTGATATTTAGTTTTAGATTATAAGCTCACTATCAACTGCATACTTACAACTTAGCTTCATAAGTTTCAAAAATGTAATGAAGCCTTACATTTTCTATGTTTACTTTTACGATGCCTCTAATAAGAACGCCGTAAACCAAGGCTTTCAAGAGACATTTAGCTTTCCTACCTTGTAGGACTAGGCTTGAATCTTACTATAATTCAGATTATTAAGCAGCTAAAGCGTAGTTATTCTCGCCGTTTAAAGTTTGAAATTGATTTTTACGAGTACTATTTCAATGCTCGACATGCTTACAGTTCAATTGGTCTTGCTGTCAAAACCAGTCGTCCCCATAAATTTTCAAAGAGCAGGACGGCAAATCTACAAAATTTATCGTTCTAGCGTTCTCAGGTGGATTGTCTAAAAAATTCCACAAAAGTCCTCTTGCGAAATCGTTTGAATCCTAATATCTTGCGGCAAATTTTATACCACACGAACAAAGCTGCTATTTTGTCAGATAGTACACTTAAAATGAGTCTATTAAATGAAGTTTGCCCTAATAAAAGAACGAAAGAATCCACCCGATCGTAGAGTCGTCTTTTCACCTGAAGGACTGGCCAAAGCTCGTGCGCAATTTCCAGAAGCTGAATTTATTGTTGAACGTTCAGATATACGCGTCTTTAGCGATGCGGCTTACGCCGATCTTGGTTTTACAGTGACTGATGATGTGAGTGATTGCGAAGTTTTTATTGGGGTAAAAGAAGTGCCCTTAGATGCCTTAATTCCAAACAAAAAATACTTCTTTTTTAGCCACACGATCAAAAAACAGCCCTATAATCGCAAACTCTTAAAAGCGATACTTGATAAAAATATCCAACTCTTCGATCACGAAACCATCGTCAAGCCGAATGGACTACGTCTTATTGGTTTTGGTCGCTATGCGGGATTGGTAGGCGCCTATAATGGCTTTCGCGCTTTAGGAATTCGAGATGGTTTATTTGAACTCCCTAAAGTCGAAAGCTTGGCTGATCTCGATGC
>CAYZKX010000223.1:0-4033 GCA_964479055.1 uncultured Flavobacteriaceae bacterium | reverse complement strand
ATTGTAACCTCAATGATGAGCTATATTTTTTTATTTCAAGCTTGTACAATTTATAAAAGTAAAGGTGTTAATCTTGATTCAGCAGTAAAATCTCATACCAAAACAGAATTAAGAACAAATTATGGGTCTAAATTAAAGTATAGGTATGTTGTTAAGGAATCAGATACATTTTATGGATATAAAAAATCAAAGGGCGTCTTGGTTAAAGACATTATTAATCCTGAAGATGTTGAAAAGGTGAGGATAAAAGATAAAACAGCCTCAACAATCATGACGGTATTATTATCGGCAACAACATTAGTTACTATCCTGTCAATTGCATATTTTGCATGGGGCGGTTTTAACGTCTTCTCGGGCTCAATTTACCTTTTTTAAAGAGTAATGGGATTTCTCAAGTAAATTGGGAGAACCTTTTTATTATGAGTATTAGTTAAATATTGGTTTAATCTCCTTCCTCAGGACAATCAACTGCTGCTAGTTGAATGGTCACAAAGGTTCCAATTCCAGTATCGTTATCTTCTAAGCGTACATAGATCTGTTGCGGATTTTCAATATTGGTATAGGGTGAAGAAATCGCATTAATGCCATTTTCCATATCTGTAATGGTTTCATGAAATGTAATGGTTGAATTAGAAATGTCAATATTGAAGGTAAAACAATCTATATAACTCCCCAGATCAAACTCGGCAAATGCATCACCTTCATTAGCAACACATTCCTCAAACATGTATTGCTCGCATTCATTTTCAAGCACACATTCCTTTTGAAGTGCAAAGAAATCGCCTTCATTTTCAAGAAGCATCAAGTTTGACTCTATAAAGGTAACCTTCCAATCCCGATTAAGATCATCGCCAACAGAACCACTATTAATAAGATTTATATTTATATGATATTCATAACTCACTAAAAAACTGATCCAACTACCAAAATATAATTCATCACCTCTATAAAACGACACAAATCCGGAATCGTTAATATCAAAAACGGCATTGTCGTAGTTGGAGTTACTGCTTTCATTAGGTAATACACGCCAAACACAATCGTCAGGAGCACAATTGCCATTGCCTGTTTCAATTAATTCAAATTCTATACAGGGATCAATGACTTCTTTTAGATCATCATTGTTAAAGATTTCGACAGTCTCACCATCCTCGTTATCGTAAGATATAGGATAACTTATGCTAATGGAATAACCTTCAGGTAAACTACCTAAAAAGTCACTAAACTCTTGATCATTTCCAACCGTTTGTAATCCAGAAAATGATAGGGTCTCATCAAATATAAAAACCGTAAAGGCGTAGTTGAAATCTATACAAACTGGCTGATCTTGTTCTATGTTGTCTGACACACCTTCAATATTATTGTATAAAGGAGAGCCAACTTCTATAGGATCTTCGGCTGTGATTTGAGAATTGTCGATGGGTTCATCGTCGCAAGAAAAAATAAAAAATGTAACGACTAAAAGTAAGAACGTGTAAATGGGTTTCATAGCGAGTTATTAAAGTTAGTGTATTAATTTAGATACAAATACTATACCAAGGTTGCGTTCTAGTGTAAAAAAAACCTCTCAAGTTATGAGAGGTTTTATTATTTTATAATCAGAAGTGAATTAATCCTGTTCGTTTCCAGAATTGTCCTCATTTGATCGTTCACCTCTATTATCCCGGTTTCTATTATCTCGGTTTCTGTTATCACGTCCGCGATTATCACGTCCACGATTGTCACGCCCTCTATTTTTATCTCTAGGAGGTCGTTCTACATAACCTTCAGGTTTTGGTAATATAGCTTTACGCGAAACTTTCTCTTTCTTAGTTCTTGGATCTACACCAAAATATTTAACGTCTATAACATCACCAATATTAACAACATCAGTAACATTATTAGTGCGTTCCCATGCCAATTCACTAACGTGAAGAAGCACTTCATTTCCTGGTGCTTCAGTATATTCAACAACTGCTCCAAAATCAAGAATTTTGATCACTTTTACTTCATATACGCTGCCTTTTTCAGGTTTAAAAAGCAAAGCATCAATTTTGGCCAATACAGCGTCAATTCCATCTTGATTAGTGCCAAGAATTTCAACGATACCCTCTTCAGTTACAGGATCTTCGTTAATGACAATGGTAGTTTCTGTTTCTTTTTGAAGCTCCTGTATTACTTTTCCACCAGGACCTATTAGCGCACCAATATATTCACCAGGAATTGTAGTGGTTACCATCTTAGGAGCATGTGGTTTAACATCCGCATTAGGTATGGCAATGGTATCAGTAAGTTTATTCAGTATGTGTAATCGGCCATCACGAGCTTGTTTTAAAGCCTTAACAAGAATTTCGTATGATAAACCTTTTACTTTAATATCCATTTGACAAGCTGTAATTCCATCAGCGGTTCCAGTAACTTTAAAATCCATATCTCCTAAATGATCTTCATCTCCTAAAATGTCAGACAGAACTGCATATTTTCCTGAATCACCATCTGAGATAAGCCCCATTGCAATTCCAGATACAGGTTTTTTCATTTGAACACCAGCATCCATTAATGCCATTGTACCAGAGCACACGGTTGCCATAGATGATGAACCATTAGATTCTAATACTTCAGAAACTACACGAACAGTATAAGGGCAATCCTCAGGGATCATTCCTTTTAATGCACGCTGTGCTAAATTACCATGACCTACTTCCCGACGTGATGTACCACGAATTGGACGTGCTTCACCAGTTGAAAATGGTGGGAAGTTATAGTGTAAATAAAATGTCTCTTCTCCTTCATATGATGGCATGTCTATTTGGTTAGCTTCTCGCGATGTACCTAGAGTTACCGTTGCCAAAGCTTGAGTTTCACCTCTGGTAAAAATAGCAGAGCCATGCGTTGATGGCAAATAATCTACTTCACACCATATAGGACGAATTTCATCTGTTTTACGGCCGTCTAAACGTAATCCTTCATTAAGGGTTAAATCTCTAACAGCTGCTTTTTCTGCCTTAGCATAATACTTTGAAATTAATTCATCATACTCCTCAATTTCTTCTTCAGAGAAAGTGGCAATGATTTCTTCTTTAATTTCTGAAAAGGCAGCGCCTCTTTCATGCTTCGATGATCCGGCTTTGGCAACTGCATAAACTTTCTCATATGCCATTTCATGAATTTTTTTCTCCAGAGCTTCATCTTCTCTTTCTGGATCATATTCACGAACTTCTTTTTTACCAAACGCTTCAGCTAATTTTACTTGGGCTTCACACTGAACCTTGATAGCCTCATGAGCAAATTTTATGGCTTCGGTCATTTCTTCTTCTGATATTTCGTCCATTTCACCTTCAACCATCATTACTGAATCGGCTGAAGCTCCAATCATCATATCTATATCAGATTCATCTAATTGAGCTCGAGTTGGATTGATGATAAATTCGCCATTAATACGTCCAACTCTAACTTCAGAAATTGGACACTCAAATGGAAAATCACTTAATTGAATGGCTGCTGAAGCTGCCAAACCGGCCATGGCATCAGGCATAACATCATTATCATGAGACATCAATTGGATCATGACTTGAGTCTCACTGTGATAATCTTTAGGAAACAATGGTCGTAGTACACGATCTACAAGACGCATTGTAAGTACTTCACCATCACTAGGTCTTGCTTCTCTTTTAAAAAATCCTCCAGGATAACGTCCTGCAGCGGCAAATTTCTCACGGTAGTCAACGGTTAATGGTAAAAAATCTACATCGGCAGCTTTGTAATTGGAAACTACAGTACACAATAACATACATTTACCTGATTGAACAACAACGCTTCCATGAGCTTGTTTTGCTAGTTTTCCGGTTTCGATAGAAATTTCTCTACCATCACCAAGGTCAATGACCTCTTTAAATGTTTTAGGAATCATAATTCTTTTTTCTAATTCTGAGATAATTTAAGTCAGAATTTTGTTAAACAATGGTCGTTGTGTTGTGTAGAGTTGTGATTTGACAATTAATTGTCTGACCAATGAAAAACTATAATTAGCTTCTTTAAGTATACTCTTTCGAGA
>CAYZKX010000222.1:0-4046 GCA_964479055.1 uncultured Flavobacteriaceae bacterium | reverse complement strand
CGTATCATCAAAGCTTCGATTGTATAAAGAGGTCACAATTTTACTTTCATTAAATAAAGGTTCATCTTTATAGTATTCTTTTAAATACAATGGTAATAATGATGCCAACCAACCATGTACATGAATGATATCGGGTGCCCAATTTAGTTTTTTAACGGTTTCGATTACACCTTTAGCAAAAAATATGGCCCTTTCATCATTGTCTGGGAATAAATTGCCTTCCTCATCGGTAAGGGTTGCTTTTCTTTTGAAATAATCCTCATTATCAATGAAATACACTTGAATACGCTCCTTTGGTATGGAAGCCACTTTAATAATTAAAGGCATATCCAAATCATTGATCACAAGGTTGATACCTGAAAGCCTAATCACTTCATGCAGTTGATGCCTTCGTTCATTAATATTACCATATCTCGGCATGAATATTCGTATCTGCCCGCCTTGTTTATTTACCATTCGTGGTGCTTCAAACGACATTGAGGAAATTTCGGTCTCGGGTAAATAAGGTACTACTTCAGATGATACGTACAATATTCTTTTATCTTTCATAAGCTTGTTAGCTTTTATTTTGGAATAAAAAACATGCAAAATTACAAAAATTATGCAGATTAACAGTAATATATTAAGTTTGCAGGCTGTTAATTTTATTCTAAAGTGCTGGTAGTAAATTCCATTACTGAAATTCACGTTGTCCTAGAAAAATATAGGGCACTCAGCAAAAGCATTGGATTGGTTCCAACCATGGGAGCACTTCATCAAGGCCACCTTGCGTTAGTTCAAGAAGCGCTGCGCCAAAATGACATAGCCGTTGTCAGTATTTTTGTAAATCCAACGCAATTTGATAAAGTTGAGGATCTTGACAAATATCCTAGAACCCTAGAACGTGATGTCGCTTTACTTGAAACTATATCAAAAAAGAGAATTGTAGTTTTCGCGCCTTTAGTCAAAGAGGTATATAATGATCAAATCGTGGCAACACCATATTCATTTGGAGGACTTGAATTTGAAATGGAAGGTAAATTTAGAAAGGGGCACTTTGATGGCGTTGGTACCATTGTTCAGAGGTTATTTGAAATTGTAAAACCTGAACACGCATATTTTGGTGAAAAAGACTTTCAGCAACTGCAAATTATTAGAAAACTAGTAGAACTGTATCACATTCCTGTTATAATAGTGGGATGCAAAATTCATCGCGAAGCCAATGGATTGGCCATGAGTTCCAGAAATGAACGCTTAAAACCAGAATATCGAAGAGAGGCTCCTTTTATTTATCTAACCTTAAAGTCTGCCAAAGCCATGTTTGGCACAGAAAGTGCTAGTAAGGTTTCAAAATGGGTAGCAGATCAATTTGAGATGAATAAGCTCTTGGAGCTTGAATATTTTGCCATCGCTGATGAAAAAACTTTAAAGACCATAAAACGAAAATCTAAGAAAAAGAAATACCGCGCGTTTATTGCCGTTTATGCCGATAACATTAGGTTGATCGATAATATAGCGCTTAATTAATTACCTTTGCCTCATGCAAATTCAAGTTGTAAAATCTAAGATCCATCGTGTTAAAGTAACAGGTGCCGATCTTAACTATATAGGAAGTATAACCATAGATGAAGATCTCATGGATGCGGCTAATATTATTCAAGGAGAGAAAGTTCAAGTTGTTAATAATGACAATGGGGAACGTCTTGAAACATATGTAATTCCAGGCCCAAGAAATTCGGGTGAAATTACTTTAAACGGAGCCGCTGCACGAAAAGTATCAGTTGGAGACACCTTAATTCTTATTACTTATGCTCTAATGGATATTGAAGAAGCGAAATCGTTTAAACCAGCTTTGGTTTTTCCAAACGAGGAAACCAATCGACTAAACTAGATTATTGAGCAACCGGCTAAAAAAGAAACTAAAACTGTTTCTCCCGCTTATTTTGGGGGTTCTTTTAGTTTGGTATTCCCTATCCAAAATTTCAGTAGAACAGCTGCTACAATATTTTAAAGATGCTGATTATTTATTCATTGGGCTTGGAATTGTGTTTGGAGCAATAAGCCATTTATCACGAGCTTACCGATGGAAATACCTAATTAGGCCAATGGGCTATGAATTGGGATTTCCAAACAGCGTGATGGCAGTTTTCGCGGCCTATTTAATTAACTATACCATTCCGAGAGCCGGTGAGATCTCCAGAGCCACAATAGTGGCAAATTATGAGGGTATACCTTTTGAAAAGGGATTTGGAACCATTGTAGCTGAACGTGTAGCCGACATGATTGTGATGATGGGAATAATCGTAATAACATTGATGTTAGAGTTTGACTTCATTTACCAGTTTTTTACTGATCGATTTGAACCATTGAAAATAGTAATAGGTATTATTCTCATTGCTTTTATTTTCATTTTACTAGTTACTTTCATTAGAAAAAGTAAATCGACCATAGCTCAAAAAATAAAGGCTTTTGTTAGCGGCTTGGTCGAAGGGATGCTTTCCATATTTAAAATGAAACAAAAGTGGGCGTTTATAGCTCATACACTCTTTATTTGGTTCCTGTATGTTCTTATGTTTTACATTACAACGTTTGCCTTGCCCGAAACGACTAACATCCCAATGGCTGCTATTTTGATAGGGTTTATTTCGGCAAGTTTTAGTATAGCCGCAACCAATGGTGGTATTGGGTCTTATCCTGTTGCAGTTTATGCGGCGTTTTCAATTTTTGGAATAGCCAAAGAACCAAGTATTGCCTTTGGATGGATCATGTGGTCTTCACAAACTTTGATGATTATTATTCTTGGAGGCCTTTCACTATTGTATTTACCCATCTATAATAGAGCTAGAAAATAATTAGATATAACAATTTCAAGGCGGTATGTGTCGTTTATTTTATTAAATTGCACATAACTCAAATCGAAAATAATGAGACATTTGCTTCAAATCGTTACCCTTTTGGTGGTCGTATATACTGCTAATTCACAGGCCATTTACGAAAATTTCTATTCACTGAAGCTTGATCAGGAAAGAGAATTGAAAATTCAGCTTCCACGAAACTATGATCCTGATGAGAATATTTCGTATCCATTAGTATTGGTCTTAGATGGTGATTATTTGTTTGAACCTGTTGCCGGTAATATTGATTATCAATCGTATTGGGACGATATGCCTGGGTGTATTGTAGTTGGAATTAATCAAGAAGATACGAGAGATATTGATTTGGAATACAATGACGAAACTTATTTGCCTTCACAAAATGGAGCACCCTTCTTTGAGTTTATTGGGATGGAATTATTACCTTATCTTGAAGGAGAATATAACCTCACACCCTTTAGAGTTATAATTGGACACGATCTTAGTGCAAATTTCTTAAGTTATTACCTATTTAAAGAAAAACCGCTGTTTAGAGGGTATGTGGCCATTAGCCCGGAATATGCTCCAGAAACGGCGAAACGATTATCAGAAAGGTTACCTGGCATTACTGATGAGATTTTCTATTATCTGGCCACGAGTGACGCCGATATTAAATCGCTTCGTACTGAAATACTTGAAGCTGATAATCTTTTAAAAACTGTAAATAATGAAAAAGTGCATTATAAGTTTGACGACTTTAAAGATGCTAATCACTATTCAATGGTTGGGCGCGCTATACCAAAAGCCTTAAATGAAATATTTGCGATGTTCAAGCCTATTAATGGGAAAGAGTATAAAGAAAAGGTACTGACCTATTCGGGAACACCATTTGAATATTTGCAGAAGAAATACAGCGATATTGAATATTTCTATGGATTTAAAAAGCCCGTAATTGAAAACGACCTCAGGGCTATAGCGGCAGCCTGTGAGAAAAAAAATGACGAAGAGTCCCTAGAAAAACTGGCTAAACTTGCGCAAAAAACTTATCCTGATTCTATGATAGGGGTGTATTATTTGGGATTGTACTACGAAACAGCTGGCAAGCCTAAAAAAGCACTGCAACGCTATCAATCTGGACTTCTTTTAACGCCTTCTCAGTTTATTGATAAGGACGTTTTACTGGATACAATTTACAACATCAAGGAGGATTTCCGC
>CAYZKX010000221.1:0-4085 GCA_964479055.1 uncultured Flavobacteriaceae bacterium | reverse complement strand
TAGCATAGAGTGCTTCTCCTATGCCATCGTCTGTCATTCGGACGAGTTGAGCATTACTCTCTGAAAGGTTTTTGATGATATCTATGGCTTTGCTTTCTGATGTTTCTTTAATCATAATCTAATATTACGACAAATATGTCGTATAAACAAATCTTATTTTTCTAGTATTTGCTTTTGTGAAAAAACAAGAGGAAAAAATTATAAAGGCTTTTGGACAGAAAGTGAAAGAATACAGAGAGAAGGCAGGCTTTAGCCAAAGTGATTTGGGGGCAAAAATTGATAGTGATTACAGGAAGATTCAAAGGATTGAAAGTGGGGAGCATGCTACTTCTGTTGCAACAGCAATACAGATATCCAAGATCTTAAAGTTTTCTCTTGATGACTTGATTTAAGGTTATTTATTGATACGAATATTATGGTTGTTCTAAATAAGCACCATATACCCAACCTTTCCCCAATTATTCCTGTAATTCCAGCAAAGAATATGATTAGCGGGCTACTTTAAAAAAGTACTTTATGGGAATTAACTCAATAGTAACACCTATTGCCCCTCTTAAAAATGCTTCTATCGTTTTGGTTTTTGGAGTACTCATTAAAAATACTACTTTAAAGTGAAATACAGCTTTGATGAACCGTTTTATATACTTCCTAGTGTAAACGACAATGAGACATTTGATAGAAGGAATGGAGCGTAGCTCGGTACGTACAGTGGTGTGAGAGGTGCACTCACCTCATGACTGGGTGAGTAGTATACTCGATTAGCCACTGACATTTATTGGTTGTTTATATTTCTGATTGACTATATACGTTATAAATATTTTGATGAGCATAGGAACCTTTTGAACTTGCATTCTTGAGGTTTTCATATTCTGACTCAGGAACACCATAGTATTCATAAGTGCGTCCATTATTAAATTGAATTGTTAAAGTCCCTGTATCACTACTATATCCTATAGCAGCAATATTACTTGAATCAACTGGTATTAAATCCATAATTATTTCCTTTTAGTTAGTTTTTTGTTTTCTCCAATTAGCAATAGCTTTTGAAAATTCGGGTTTTTCTATTTTATCATTTTTCCATTCTTTCGATGGAATTGCATCATGGCTATCTGGTCTAGGTTTCATTAATGGAATAGCTATTCTACTAGGTATTTGAATAGCTTCTCCAACAACAATTGCTTCACCTGTTCTTAATGAAGGTAAAGACTCAGCTAAACTACTAGAGTTGTCAGGTATTGATGAACGTATTATAGATTGATCATCGGTGCTAGATAATCTCAATGTTATAAATGTACCACACTGAGATAAAATAGATGTGTCTAAATCAGATGGTCTCTGACTAACAACGAGTGCTCCTATACCATATTTTCGTCCTTCTTTACAAATTCTTCTTACAGCATTACTTGCATATCCTTGTACAAACTGACTACTACCACCTTTAGGTAAATATGAATGAGCTTCTTCATAAACCATTAAAACTGGTCTCTGACGACCAATACCATCTAAATATCTTCCCCAAAACATCGTTTCAAAAATCAAACGAGAAATTAACCCTACAGCTAAATCCATTATTTCAAATGGTATTCCACCCAAATCTAATATCGTAATTGGGTGTGAATGATTTATCCATTCATCAAGGAGAATATCTAAGTCCTTGCTTGTACCATTAAAATCTACTGTATTAAATAAAAATTCAAATCTCTTGTCTAATAATTTTCCTCTCAACTTTTGTAAATAGCTAGTCAGTGTTTTGTTTTTTACAAACAAATGAGGTGATTTTTTTCCAGGTTCTGCATGAATAAATTTTGGTGGTACCAAATTATCTTTGTCACCTTTTAATGGATTTCCATCTTTATCTTTTTCATAAGCTATTGTTGAAAAATCATCTGCTTTATTAACAGTTGCATTCTCCTCTAGATAAAGATTATACCAAACCTTCTTTAAATCGAAAGGAACTGGAGAATCAACAGAAATTTGATTTTCAGGAATACTGCCAATTTTCAATGACTTTGCTACTTCAATTTTTTGCTTGATAATTTCTTGTTGTACTTTCAAGTCTTGTTGGCTATCAACCGGTTGCCTTCTATCAAATAATATCAAAGCTAACTCACTATATGATAGACACCAATACGGTATTCGAAGTGAATTCTCTCCCTCAATTGAATATACTTTGCTCAAATCTTTTAAAGCGGTATTATATTCAGAATGAGGGTCTATTATTATATTTTTTGCCTTAGGGTACTTACCTGAATTTATACTTCTTAGTAAAGCAGTAACAGTATTCGATTTTCCTGAACCTGTAGACCCCACAATTGAACTATGTCTAGTGATTAACTTATCAATATCTAAAAGAGCTGGTATTGAGTCAGAATTAGTAATGCTACCAATTTTTATATAGTTTGCATCAGAAGATTTCCCATAAATACGAGCCAAATCTTTTTTAGAAACAAGATGTACTTCATCTCCAATGGTAGGGTATTGACAAATCCCTCTTTGAAAAAGTTTATTTGATGATGCTTCACCAACAAGCTGTACTGTCATCCATCTGTTTCCATACGGGGATTCATCAATTTTAGTGTCAGGGACAGAACTAGCTCCAACTTGAGAGATAATACCAAACATTTGTGTAAAGCCAATTGGTATTTTAACAAATGTGCCAATTTGTCCTATTCGATAACCCTGTCCATCAACATAAACAAGTCCTGATAATGATTTATTTGATAATAATACACGTACACTTGCCCCATTAACATCTTCTACTGTTCCCAGAAAAGTCGCTTTATATTTCATTAGTCAACCGCATTTTCATATCCAACAAGTTCTTGTAAGTAATCACCAAATTTCGAAAAATCTCCCAAGTTCAATGAATATTTTTGTTCTTCGTTCGAGTCTGAGTCCACTACAATAACACTTGCTATATTATCTTCTGCTTCAAAATCTTCATTTGGAATCCAAACACCTTGTTTAGTTCCAATAATTGCTTTATCTGCAGCCCATAAACTGATATTTGGTCTTCTTTCTGCAAGTTTAATTGCTTTCGGATAATTACTCAAATCTCCAAACAATAATGCAATAACCATTGAAGTCGGATTTGCTTTTAACCCATTCATAATTGCATCATTAATGTGCTCATCATTAAAAGAATATCCTGTAGTGATTAAAATCCCTGAATCTTCTTTTAAAGAACTTGTTAAGTAATCAATTAATGCTAAATATGGCATTTTACGACTCTGATTATACTTTAGGTGAGAAGGGTAAATTAAATGTGATTCTTGATATTTTATATTCTCGCCTGCACTTCTATGAACATTATTCGATTTTTGATACCAATTCAATGAACCGTGAATTTTCCACAATCTTGTCCAGTGCTTAGGAATTGTTCTATCTTCTATAACTCTAAGATCAAAAAATGAGTTTTTCCCTCCTACGAAACCATCATAATATGGAACCGAAGTTTCTTCTAAGGCTTGCTCCATCAATAAATCGTAATTTGTTGTAAACAACTCAATTGGTTTTTCTCTGTCAATTGATGAAATCCAAGAGGCTAATTTATGATATGGAGTTTTCTTATTTGGTAATTCTACATTGATTAGATTAGAAATAACACTACATATTTCGTTTTCAATTACTGTTAACTCTTCATTGCTAAAACCACGAACACTACTTCCTATTGATACATCTTTAAGTGCTCTCACAAAACTTAAAATTAATTCAACGTTTTCAATGTCTTTACCATCTTTTTGGATTTCTTCTAAAAGAACTGAGTATTTAAATTCTTTTTTAGCTTCACTTGTTAAAATCGAATTGACTTTTTGAGTCAACTCTTTTATGGCAGGAATCAATGGCCATTCGTTCTTTGGCATCTCTACTCCTAAAGGACATCCAGCCGAAATGAAGAATGATATTGTTTTTTTATCATTGGAAAGAATTTGGCTTAAAAATCTAATTTGCTTTATTGGATCATGCGTATTTTTCATAATCTATTGGCCATTTGTAGAACTCGTTTTGCTTTTGGGTAACAACAACAAAGTTCCGTTTATTTTAATTATATATTCCTGAAGATAAATATACATTTAAAAAGTAAT
>CAYZKX010000220.1:2286-4173 GCA_964479055.1 uncultured Flavobacteriaceae bacterium | reverse complement strand
TCAGAGGGAGTAGCCATGTTGGCTACTTTCTTATGTTGGTTCTAAATTAAATAGGTCTTGTACAATTACAAAAACAGACAGCTTATGAGCTTTAATAAAGAAGCAGCTATAGCAAAGGCTAATGCTATATGTAAAAATACTTTGATTGAAACTCTAAATATTGAGTTTATAGATATTGAAAATGAAACTGTAGTGGCTAGAATGCCTGTAAATTCTAGAGTTCATCAACCTGACGGCATTTTGCATGGTGGTGCTACTGCAGCCTTAGCCGAAAGTTGTGGTAGTTTTGCTTCACATATTTTTTTAGATACTGAGAGAACTGCAATAAGAGGTATTGAGATCACTGTAAATCACTTAAAAAGTGTCAAGGAGGGTTATGTATTTGCTAAAGCAACTTTTATTCATAAGGGCCGCACCACACAATTGCTTGAAGTAAGAATCACTGATGAAGAAGAACGTCTTATTTCCGTTTGTAAATTAACTACAATTGCTATTCCTAAAAACTAATCTGTATGTCCCAAGATCTGTTTTTTAAAAGTATTTCTGAACATTACAGCAAAAAACTGCCATTTGTAGTTTATTGTAAGCCTAGTTCGTTTCACGTACATGCTTTACTTCAAAAGAACGATGTACTTTTTAAAATCTCAGATTATACAGAGAGCGGTTTTATTTTTGCCCCTTTTGACTTTAGAAAGGACTCCATACTCATTCCTTTTGGGTTATCGAAATCACTAAAGTTATCCACTGAAATTATTCAAGCTGATGATCGTGAATTGAAGGAATATAAGGCAGTTAACGATAAAGACCGTCATATAAAAATAGTACATAATGCAATTAATGCAATTCGTGACGGGCAACTTGAAAAAGTAGTACTTTCCCGATTTGAGAGTTTGACCTTAGAAAAAGTAGAGTTAATAGAAATCATAAAACGAACCATCCTATTATATGATGCTGCGTTTACTTATTGTTGGTATCATCCCCAAGTGGGTCTGTGGGTAGGTGCTACACCAGAAACACTGTTGACAGTTGAAAATGGAATAGCACATACTATGGCATTGGCTGGATCACAAGAATACCAAGGAGTTACTGATGTATTGTGGAATGATAAGGAAAAACAGGAGCAAGAATATGTTACCAACTATATAGTAAAACAATTGGAACCACATGTAGCCGATCTGGAGATCAATACACCAGAGACTGTTAGGGCCGGACAACTATTACATTTACAATCATCTATTTCGGGAGTGTTAAAAACAAAAGATACCTCATTAAAACAAATTTTAACTGCCTTACATCCTACACCTGCGGTATGCGGGCTTCCTAAAGTGGACGCTTTACAATTTATTTTGGATAACGAAAATTATAATCGCGAGTTCTATACAGGATTTCTAGGAGAACTAAACTATGAAAGTAAGAATGACCAGTACAGAAGTTCAGACTTGTATGTTAACTTGAGATGTATGCAATTAAAAGAAAAAGAAGCATTAGTATATGTTGGTGGTGGGATAACAAAACAATCGGATCCAGAAAATGAATGGATAGAAACCATGAATAAAAGCAAAACTATGGTTCAGGTCATTGCTTTTTAAACTTGGCTTAGATACCTTTGTAGTTCATGATACTACCTAAAATCGAGTTAGCTCAATCTATTATTAATCTTTGTCAACAACATGCTATTAAGCATATAGTAATTTCTCCTGGTAGTAGAAATGCACCGCTTACTATTGGATTCACAAATCATCCTGATTTTAGTTGTTATAGTATAGTTGATGAGCGTTGTGCGGCTTTCTTTGCAATGGGCATAGCGCAACAAACTGAACAAGCGGTTGTTTTGATTTGCACATCAGGAAGTGCTTTGCTCAATTATTTTCCAGCAGTAGCCGAAGC
>CAYZKX010000220.1:0-2186 GCA_964479055.1 uncultured Flavobacteriaceae bacterium | reverse complement strand
AAGGAGTTAGAGACACAAGAGATACCAATAACAGAGTTGACAGAAATATGGTCCACTACGGAGAAAAAAATGGTTCTCGTCAGTGTTCAGGCGCCTAATTGTATAAGTTCGGAAGTTTTGGAGTTCTTAGCCAATGACCCAAGCGTTATAGTTTTTACTGAAACAACATCAAATGTTCATCATCCAGCTTTCTTTCCAAGTATTGATAAGATCATTATGCCATTAAATGATGATCAACTAAAGCAATTACAACCAGAACTATTAATAACTATTGGAGGTATGATCGTTTCTAAAAAAGTTAAAGCTTTTTTAAGAAATCATCAACCTAAAGCGCATTGGCATATTGGGAAAAATCGTGCCAATGATACCTTCTTTAGCTTAAATAATCACTTTAAAACCGATGCTAATACCTTTTTTAAATCATTTTGCGATCGCGTAGCAATACCAAGAAGTGACTTTAAAAAGTTAGGAGAAGAAATCAAAATTTCCCACAATAAAAAACACATTGACTATGTCGAACAAATAGCTTTTTGTGATCTAAAAGTTTTTGATGCTTTGATAAATCAATTTCCAGATCACTCTGATCTGCATTTGGGTAACAGTTCACCAATTCGATATATGCAATTGTTTGATAATAACCCAACGGTAAATCATTACTGTAATCGTGGGACTAGTGGTATTGATGGCTGTACCTCAACATCAATAGGTGCTGCAGTTGTTTCAAAACGACAAACTACAGTCATTACTGGTGATCTTGGATTTTTTTATGATAGTAATGCATTATGGAATAATTATATTCCAAATGATTTCAGAATTGTAGTGATCAACAATGGAGGCGGAGGGATTTTCAGGATTTTACCAGGTGAAAAGGATACTGAAAACTTTGACACATACTTTGAAACTATTCATGAACTTTCTGCGATGGACTTATGCAAAATGTATAACTTTGATTATGTGAAGGTTGTCAATGAAAATCAACTAAATAGTGAGCTCATGACATTTTTTGATGAAAGTAATAAACCACGATTATTAGAGATTCATACGCCACGTACAACCAATGACGAAGTCCTACTGAATTATTTTGAATGTCTAAAGGAAAAACCATGAATCAAAGAGACGAATTGCTAATAAAGTATACACGAGATCTGAAGGAAAAATTTAATGTAACGCCTGATGCTGGCCTTCTTAAAAAAATCGCTATTGGGTTAGGCCCATCCATTTATAATCGAGATTCCGGAACCGTTTCAAGTTCCGATGAGAAAGAATTGGAACGCTTAAAATCCAATTATTTGATTAAGAAATTAGGATTAGACCCCAACAGGGATTTGGATTCACCACTTAACAAGATATTGAATACCTATGGTAAAACCCATAGATTAAAATATCGTGTGGTGGTCTATTACTTATTAGTAAAACATTTTAACAAGGAAGACTGTTATTGATGTTTCTATTAACGGATTTACCTACATTTGCGCCATGATCAATATAGGAGAATTTAATGTGCTCTCAATCATTAGGGAACGTGATCAAGGACTTTATTTAGAAGATGATCAAGGTAATGAGGTGTTATTACCAAAACGTTATAGTCCAAAAGACTACAAAATTCATGACCACATTGAGGTGTTTGTTTATTTAGATAATGACGAACGTCTCATTGCAACAACTGAAAAACCCTTCATTACAAAAGGTGAATTTGCTTTATTAAGATGTAATGAAGTCAATGCTTATGGTGCCTTTTTGGATTTCGGTTTGATGAAGGAGTTGTTTTGTCCATTCAAAGAACAAGCTTTCAAGATGCGTGAAGGTCAGTGGTATTTAGTGCATTGTTATTTAGATGAATCCAGTAATCGATTGGTCGCATCCAGCAAGACCAATAGGTTTTTGAGCAATAAGGAATTGACAGTTTCTAAATTTGATGAAGTTGAGGTTATTATCTCACATCCTTCACAAATTGGAATGAATGTTATAGTTAATAAAAAACATCAAGGATTGATACACCATGCAGACCTCTTTAAAGATGTAAGCATTGGGGACCGCTTAGAAGGCGTAGTTAAGAAAGTACATGCTAATAACAAACTAGATATTGTTTTAAGTCAGATTGGTTATAAAAGTATAGAACCCAACGCTGAGCTTGTATTAAATGAACTTAAGGACAATAGCGGATACCTTGATCTTACCGATAAATC
>CAYZKX010000219.1:0-4221 GCA_964479055.1 uncultured Flavobacteriaceae bacterium | reverse complement strand
AAAGGCGTACGAGTTGAAGTTGAAAAAGACTGGTAATATGATAAAGGTCCACAAACACATTGCATTTGTCCTACTTATTCTCTGTTTCAGTGTCGTTGGTGCCCAAGATGAAACCGAATCTGTTTCTTTTGTAGCCAAGTTAAGCAAGAAAAAATTGGGGATCAATGAACGTTTACGCGTCGATTTCGTGATGAATCATGACGGGGACAACTTTACAGCACCTGATTTTGAGAATTTTAAAGTCCTAGTAGGCCCAAATACATCTATTAGCAATTCATGGGTCAATGGGAAGCACACCTATTCGAAAACGCTAAGCTACTTTTTGGAACCTAAAAAAAGAGGAACATTTACTATTGGTCAAGCCACAATGGAAGTCAACGGTAATGTGTATAAATCACTTCCTGTCAAGGTTACGGTTACAGCGGCAGTAGATAAACCAAATGATCCCGATAATGCAGATCAAATAGTATCAGAGAACATCCATTTAGTAGCCGAAGTTTCTAAAACAAATCCCTATTTGAATGAGGCCATAACGGTTGTTTATAAATTGTATGTTTCTCCAACAACAGGAGTTAGTAATTGGCGTGAAAAGGACAATCCAAGGTATAATGATTTTTGGAGCCAAAACATTGATATTAAAGGGATCAAAATTCTAAATGGAACCTACAAGGGAGAAGATTATCGCTATGTGGTTTTACGTAAAACGGTATTATATCCTCAAAAAACGGGTAAGCTCAATATCGAACCTTTGGTTTTGGATATCACCGTCGAGGTACCCACAAATAGACGTGATATTTTTGGTGGACGCCTAATGAAATCGGTACACAAAACAGTTGCTGCTGGGAATAGAACAATCAATGTTAAACCATTACCCGAACAAGGGAGACCTTTAAATTTTAATGGTGCTGTTGGCGATTTTAGCTTTAAGGTGACAACCGATAAAAAGGAATTAAAGGCTACAGAAGCATTTCAAACAAAGGTAGAAGTAACCGGTAACGGTAATTTAAAACTGATTGAATTACCAGGACTTACATTACCAAGCTCTTTGGAAGTTTATGAGCCGGAACACACCGAAAAAGTGACCACAAACCTCTCCGGAATGAAGGGATCAATAGCTGATACCTATACTATTGTACCTGAATACCAAGGCAAGTATCCAATACCAAGTATTTCGTTTTCTTATTTTAACCCTAAAATCGAGCGCTATGAGTCCATTTCGTCTGAAGAGATTGTTGTCAATGTTAACGAAGGACCAACAAACACAAGCGTGGCCAATGCAGCGGTTACAAATCCTAAACAGAATGTGATCACAACTGGAAATCAATTTGCCTCATTTAAAACGAACACCACGTTGGTTAGTATTCATCAAAAGCATTTTTTCAAATCAAAACTTTTCTGGACCTCATTGCTGGCTCCGCTTTTAGCTATTCCATTTGCTATTGTCGCTAGACGGCGTAATGAAGCAAGAGCAAATGATTTGGTTGGAAATAGAATAAGGAAGGCCAATAAGCTGGCCCGAAAATATTTGGGAACCGCAAAGAAAACACTAGGTCAAAAAGAAGCCTTTTATGAAGCCCTACATAATGCTTTGCATAATTATCTCAAAGCTAAACTGAATATTGAAACTATAGAATTCAGTAAAGAAAAAATCAATTCATTGCTATCACAGAGAAATGTCGATAAAGCACACACCGAAGATTTTATCGCGTTACTTGAAAGTTGTGAGTTAGCACGTTATACGCCAAGCTCTCAAGTAGCTATGGAACAGGATTATTCGAAGGCCGTAAATACAATATCAGGGATTGACAGACAAATTAAGTAGTTTAATGAAAAAAAAGTACGCATTAGCGGTTCTATTGCTATCCACGACAATAATTGCACAAAACAATACTGCATTTGATCAAGGCAATGCGTATTATAATGAAGGCAATTTTCAAGAGGCCATAACTACTTACCATTCCGTTTTAGATAACAATCAACATTCGGCTGAGCTATATTTTAATTTGGCCAATGCTTATTATAAAACCAATCAAACGGCTCCAAGTATTTATTATTACGAAAAAGCCTTGCAACTAGCACCAAACGACAAAGACATTCAAAATAATCTTGTGTTTGCACAAAACATGACCGTGGATGCAATCGAGATTATCCCTGAAGTTGGCTTTGCCAGAATATTTAACGGAGTAGTTAATACCTTCTCTTTTGACACATGGGCTATTTTGAGTGTGCTACTGATGATTTCATTTATAGTGCTTTTTCTATCCTATTATTTCACCTACGCTTCAAACAAAAAAAGAGTGTCTTTCTTGATAGGTTTTACCGCTTTGTTTCTTAGTATGGCATCAATTGCCTTTGCTTACAAGAAATACAATATGGAATTGGCTGACAATCCAGCCATAGTATTTGCTGAAGAGACAGATATTAAGACAGATCCTAATTTAAGAAGTGAAACGGCTTTTCAATTGCATGAGGGGACCAAAGTTCAGGTCTTGGAAAATTATAATGATGATTGGACAAAGATCAAGTTAACTGATGGCAAGACCGGGTGGATACCTTCAGAGGACATCAAATTGTTGAACATTTTTTAATATTTGTTTAACAAACCTGTTTAGAAGAAATGATATCTTTGTTTTTCTTTAAATGAAAAAGCCAATACTAGCCATATTATTTTCCAGTTTATTCATGATGATCCTGGTTGCTCCATCATTAGCCTTGATAGACTCTAGTTTTGAAGTAGTGGTAATGATAGACATTAATGAAGAGGAGCAAAAAGAAGGCAAGGAAGGTAAAGAAGGTAAAGAATCTAAGATTGATGTTGAATGGAAGGTATGGCAACCTGCAAACAATCAATCACAATTGGCCATTTGGCAAAAAAAGGAGAGTTCCGACTTTTACTCAAACTCATATAGTTTCAAAGCTGCTAACGCTATATTCACACCTCCCGAACAACGCTTTTAGTACTTCGTATTAAGATTTAAAATCGAAAAAATTATTACTATCTCTTCGAAAGAAGACTAAAAGTTTATTAAAATGTTTAAATATTTAAAGCATGACTTACCTGCGAGTATAGTCGTATTTTTTGTTGCAATACCCTTATGTCTTGGTATCGCACTTGCCAGTGGTGCTCCTTTATTTTCAGGATTGATCGCTGGTATTATAGGAGGAATAGTGGTTGGAACCTTAAGTGGCTCTCAAGTTGGAGTTAGTGGTCCCGCTGCTGGATTAGCTGTAATTGTATTGGGCGCTATTGCCACTTTAGGCAGCTGGGAAACCTTCTTGTTAGCCGTGGTAATTGGCGGGATTCTTCAAATTCTATTAGGAGTTCTTAAGGCCGGAATTATTGGATATTATTTTCCGTCCTCGGTGATTAAAGGGATGTTAACCGGTATCGGAATCATCATTTTCTTGAAGCAGATTCCACATGTTTTTGGATATGATGAAAGCCCTGAAGGGGACTTCGCATTCAAACAAATGGATGGTGAAAACACGTTTTCAGAGTTGTTAAATATGATTGAATATATTACACCTGGAGCAATGATTATTTCTGTGGTATCTCTAGGGATACTTATTCTGTGGGAAGCGTATTTAGGAAAGAAATTTAAGATTTTCAAACTCGTTCAAGGGCCACTAGTAGCAGTTGTTGTTGGAATCTTATATTATGTGTTTACACAAGATCAAGCTATTGGACTAAAAGCGTCGCAACTTGTGAGTGTACCTGTACCGGAGGATGTGTCATCATTTTTTGGACAGTTCTCTTTTCCAGATTTTTCTGAGATTACCAATCCGGCTGTTTGGATTACCGGAGCTACAATAGCAATCGTTGCCAGCCTTGAGACTTTACTATGTGTTGAGGCCACAGATAAATTGGATCCTGAAAAAAGAGTGACGCCAACCAACCGTGAGTTATTTGCTCAAGGAACGGGGAATTTGATTTCTGGATTAATTGGTGGACTACCAATTACGCAGGTAATTGTAAGAAGTTCGGCCAATATTCAATCGGGTGGTAAAACTAAATTGTCAGCTATTATTCATGGCTTTTTCCTATTGATATCGGTGATGTTAATACCAACACTTTTAAACATGATTCCTATTGCTGTGTTGGCCGCAATATTATTAGTAGTTGGTTATAAATTGGCCAAACCATCATTATTTAAAAAAATGTACGAACTAGGTTGGAAACAATTTATTCCATTTATGGTTACTGTAGCGGGAATTGTATTT